>CACZRV010000127.1 GCA_902783725.1 uncultured Lachnospiraceae bacterium
ACTGTGAATCATCGCAAGTTTCCCATCACGAATGATAATGCTTCTGGCCGAATTACGCACAAAAGTGTGTGTACAATCGTCATAGTCCTTTAAGTCCATATCAAACAACAGTCTCATGCTTTCCCCCATTTTATATGTTCCGGTTGCTTATCCAATCTGTGATTCTTACAATTAACTGAAATATTCCTTGCCAACATTATCGTTCCTGTTGCCGTCTGCCAAAAATCAGAAAAGAATTACCATCCCGTATTTTTCAAAGTGTTTTAGGCTTAAACATTTCTCTCATCGTACAATACGATCGCCTTTTTAAACTCTTCCTTGGTCAGCATCGTCTTAATAATCTTAGGCTTGCGGTGTACCTTTCCGGAACCGGCGAAGACTATCTTCTCCATAAATTGTTCCTCGGCATCCCGGAAATCAAATTCTTTGGAACTCACACCGTTTTCATGAAAATCCCAGCCGTCGATATTCCCACTCCACAACACCATCTTATCGTGTAAAATATCGCTTGCCCTGTCAATAACCCATATGTCCGTAACCCCGGGAATTCCCACATCAAATCTCACCTTAAATATTACCTCGAAGCATTCCTCGATTTCAGCACTGTCCGGTTTGATTTTCTTTCTGTATTTGTCCCTGACTCGTTCGAAACCGGAATCCGCCTTCTCCGCATCATGGGTAAACATGAAATCATCAATCCCGTTAGAAAACACGCCGTATAACAAGCCGTTTTTCGACCTGACAAACATTTCTCGTCCCTCTTTTCCTCACAATTCCCGCCGAAGTGTGGCTGCATCATCCCGACAAACGGGAGGTTTACCCCCTTTTCTTTACCATTCTGACGATTGTAACCGGTGTGCCGAGAGTCCATTCCTTTTTGCATCCGTCAAATTCAAAACCATACTTGTGATAAAAGTTAATAGCTCTCTCATTTTTCTCAAACACCCACAAAAATACTGTATCGAATTCGCCGAGTCTGGAAAATGCTTCATTCATCAGTCGATATCCAACTTTACGGCCGTAATACTCTTTAAGGACATAAATTGCTTCAACCTCTCCGGCATTCGGCAGATCCTCATCTCTCGACGGACCGTATACAGCAAAGCCTACAACCTTATCTTTGTCCTTGGCGACAAGAGTATTTTCCGGGAACCGTCTGGCGCGCGCTGTCGTGGCCTCTACGGTCATTGTATCAAGGTATCTGTCACATACGATACCTCTGTAAGCTTCCTGCCATGCCGTACAGTGCACATATCCCCTGCCGCACAGTTCCTCGTCCGTTTCCGCTGATTTAATGCATATAAAATCATCCTGAAAAAGCTCTCTCACATCCATGACCCACTCCACTGTCAGCGATAATAACCTGCAACACCTATTCCGATTGTAGCCCAGTGCATTGCCCTTCTCATATCGTTTGCCAGATCCTCATTGTTCTCTGTCGCGATACCATCGGCTTTCATTTCCTCTATCATTTCTGCCACGTCGGATGGCCGCATTTCTCGATAGATTCCTACACTGATATCGGGAAAGGCATATGAATACCCCTGCTCTGTATCAACAACTTCACCATTGTTCTTATGCGCTAACAGATTCGTAACCTCATCTGCATGAGCATCAAACACGGAAACCCCATATATTTCAGGACGCAATGAACCATCAATGCCTCCTAAAAATTCGATGAATTCGACTCTTTTGCTGTCATCGTAATCGATCGCCATCTCGCTGTCGTAGTAATAATACCGTTTTCCTATCAACTGTCCCTCTCCGATCACAGCCTCAACAGCAGATTGTTCCATTCCCAAAGAAACAGCAATCCCGTCGATCAGGATTTTTTCCAAAGGGTAAATCTCTATTTTCATATTCACTTCTTCTTTCTGCAAACATCGATTGGTTTATTTCATTTGTCAAGCCGTTCAATGAATACCTGCTCCGTAATGTCTGAAAGATACCGCCGGTTACTGATGCATCAAGTCAAACAACAACTGCTGGTGCACGTTGGCATCACCTTTTTTGACGTACTTGATATTCTCTCCTCCGCCCAGCGCCAATGCCGGGACGAAGAAGAACACTTCGTTGTGACGCAGCGGTCCGAGGGTGTCCACAGCCTCATTGTACAGGCTCTCCCGGAGCACGCCCTCCTTGATGTCCTCTTCGATGATATAGTCCTCGAAGAACTCCCGATACGAATAGGTGCACACATCGATCCTGCTATAATGGATGTTCAGAAGAGAGATGTCATTTTCCGTCTCATCCAGTCTCCGGAAATAAAAAATGTCGCCGAAAGCTGTCACAAAAAGCGGAATCTTGTTGAAGTCCTGTCCGCCGAGCCATGTGTACAGACTGCCCATGTAATCTCTCGGGTCAACGACCTTGAGAAGGCCGTTGCCGTAGTCCCCGAAGCCGTAGTTTTCCCAGAGAAACAGAATCTCCGGCGGAAGCATCTGACGACCGAACTGGAGCAGCGTCTCATCCGGCTTGGTCAACTCCTCACCGGGAGCGTAGATTTCCAAAAAGCGCTTAATCATTTCCGGTTCCATAATCAATCCTTTCCCTCCTGCCTTCTCAAAAGTATAAGATACTCGCTCGTTCCGTCCTCAAACTTCTTCTCGCCGGTGGCGAAAAAGCCGTGCCTCGCATAGAAGCGGATTGCCTTTACATTCTTCTCCAGCGCCCAGAGATGATCTGCCCGGTGTTCCTGCACTGCAAACTCCAGCAACCGGGAACCGATGGCGGCGTTTTGAAGCACCGGTTCTACGAACAGTCTCGCGATATACGTCCCTTCAATCTTGATAAATCCTTTGACTACGCCGTCATCGTACACATACAGACTGTCAAGCTCGGTCTCGTATTTCTTCATGAGTGCCGGGACCGAAAGCTCATCAAAATAATACTCATCCGACTGAAATATCGGGTAAAAGAACAGGCGATAATTGAAGACCAGTATCTCCGCGATACGCGCCAGGTCTTTACTCTCTGCTTTTCTGATATTGATCATATCCTAATACTCCACCTTTACAGAATCGACTCCGTTTTCCCATTTTTCTTTTTGGTCCTTAAACGCTCAAAGATCGTACATCTTCATGGTCTCCGGACTTCGATACTCATGTTTTTCGTAGTAGCCGATCAACTGACCGGAATCATCGCGCAATGCAACCATGTAAACATCTTTGTTTTCTTTCTCGTTATGGGAAGTATAAATGATGTTATGAGCGGCATCGGCTCGGAACCAATCGACCACCTTGACAATCATTTGCCGCGATTTCTCGTTGTGGCAATCGAGAAGGTTCTTTCCCAGAAGCGCCGCCCCGCCCCATTTGACATATCGCTGAATCGCTGTCGGATTCATATAGATGATGGTATGGTCAAGATCGCAGATAACGACCGCGGTACGATCCGCTTCAAGAACGCTTTTGTATATTTCATTCAGATTGTTCATGTATGTTTTCTCCTGAAAATGAAACGAGCCTGTCCAATCTTTTCGGACTTCCGTGACTCTCCCTAAGAATCTTTCCGTTACTCCCCGTCCAGATAGTTCACCTCGGAATCCATTTTAAACGACTTCTGCAATCCTCCTGCCAGGAACCGCACATTGCCGGAATCGGGGTAAAGGACGACATCCGAAGCGGAAAATGTGTCCACATCCAGATACACTACAGGAGCATCCGACACGTTGGTCAGCATGTGCCCGCCGTTTTCATTCGGCGGGACGACAATGACGTCCCCCGCCTTCACCGTGACGTCTCCGTGGGATGTCTTCAGAACCGCTTCGCCGGATATGATATAAAAGACTTCCTCTTTCCCGAAATGCTGATGATAGGGATAGTTGCTCTTCCCGGGCATCAGGGTATAGAAATTCACGGTAAGCTGACCCTCACCGCTTCTGTACGTGGAGAACACTTCATTTTTCAAAAACTCGTATGCCCGTTTGTGTTCCCCGTCCGGATCGTAAAACTGATTCAGATTTTTGTTCTCATATCCCGTATCTTTAACGTTTTTGATGATTATATCCCGCATATTCTGCTCCGTTCACTCCCCTCGTTCTTTCCGTCCATTTTACCATATTTTACAGGTCTCGTCTATAAAACAAATACCGCCGACCGTTTTTTGCGGCCGGCGGCATGGGTAAAGTAAAAAAAGTCAGCGGATGCTCTCCCATACATACGGGAGCACCCGGCGCTGTTCTGTCACGATTTTTGCTCTGCAGGAAAGGCCGCTTCGCAGCGGTGTTATCTTGTCGTTCTTGCCGACCAGCTCGGTGGCGTCGAACTCAATCCAGACCGGAAAATACGAGATGCCGCTCTCCTCACCGTACTGCGCTTCGTCCATGATCTTGCGCACATAGCCGGTGATGGTTCCGTACTCGGACGCGGGAAATGCATCCACCTCAAGCTGTACCTTCTGTCCTTCATGAACTTTTTCGATGTCGTTGGCGAGCACGATAATCTGGGCCTGGAACGTCTTCTGCTTCTTGGGGAAAATGTAGCCGACACGGCTTTCCGACGTCACTGCCGTGCCGGTTTCTCCGAGGAACGTCGCATAGAAGTATCCGTTCTCGCTCGCGCGAATGACCGGCAGCTCCTCCGCAAAGTCCTCGGTCTTGTCGGTCTTGTCGGTCTTGTCGGTTTTCTCGTCCTTGTCCTTTTTCGTCTTCTTAAGCTCGAACAAAACGGTTCCTTCGGTCACATACTGCCCGTCCGCGACGCAGCAGCGGATGATCCTTCCGTCGTAATCGCACATAACCTCGGTGACGTCCTCCGTATAGCAGATGACGCCGTTGGTCTCCGTGACAACATCGATCTTGGAAAATGACATCCACAGGGCCGCGATCACAATGATCCCGAGCAGTATATAGATAAACCCCACGATCGCCGGATTCGGCTTCTTTTCGTAGATTTCCGTGCTTTCCGAAAGGTCCTTCATTTCGATGATGATCGGCTTCATACCGTTGCCACCTCCGTTCCGCACTCGCCTAAGGACTGCTGTCTCACCAGCTCGGCGTATTTGCCGTTTAATGCGATCAATTCTCTGTGAGTACCCTCTTCGACGATCCTGCCCTTATGCATGACGAATATCTTGTCGCAGTTTTTGATGGTGCTCAGGCGGTGCGCGATGAAGATGGTCGTGACATCCTTCGCGTACTCGTGGATCGTCACATCCAGCGCCCGCTCCGTGATCGAGTCAAGGTTGCTTGTCGCCTCGTCGAGGATGAGAATATCGGGCTTTTTGAGCATCGCCCGCGCGATCGCGAGGCGCTGTCTCTGGCCGCCTGAGAGGTTCGCACCGTTTTCCTCAAGGAAAGTCTCGTAGCGAAGCGGAAGCTCGTTGATAAAGTCGTGCGCCTGCGCCATCTTGGTCGCCGCGACAACATCGTCCATCGTCACGTCGTCCATGCCGAGTGTAAGGTTGTCGTAGACGCTGCCGCTGAAGAGGAACGTCTCCTGCGGGATGTACGCAATCCGGTCGCGAAGCGCCTCAATCTGAACATCCTCGATACAGCGGTCGCCGATTACGATCTCGCCCTTCTCCGGCGAGTACATGTGCAGCAACAGCTTCGAAAGCGTCGTCTTGCCCGAGCCGCTCTCGCCGACAAATGCCACATTGCTGCCCTTCGGGATTTCAATCGAAATGTCCTCCAAAACGAGCTGCCTCGTACCGTAGCGGAAGTCGAGATTGCGGATGGAAATGTCGCCCTTTAAGTCCGCGGGTGCAACCTTGTGCAGCTCCCGCTCGGTCTTCTCGGCCTCGAGATCCAGGATTTCTCCCAGACGGTCCGCTGCCACCACGGCGGTCTGCATCTGCGGCTGCAGGTCGATCAGATTCTTGATCGGGCTTAGGAAGTAAACCAAAAGTGCATTGAACGTGATCAGGCCGCCGGCCGTCATCTCACCGTGAATGACGCTGAGCGCGCCGATCCACAGGATGACCACGCCGCCGATCAGCTCCACGGTCGTCTTCAGTCCGTCCTGAAGGTTGCTCACCCAGGAGAGTCGGAAAATGCTCTTTAGAAGCTTTACGAACTTCGTCTCTGTCTCGTGCTTCGTTCTGCGCTCCGCGTTGTACGCCTTCACCGTCTGGATACCGTTTAACGACTCCACCATGTACGACGTAAGCAGCGCATTGTCTTCCATCACATGCTCATTCAGCTTGCGGTATCGCTCGCGGAAGGCCATGACGATGATGCCGTAGAGAACCACCATGACGACCGTCACAAGGAAGAGCTTGGGATTCTGCGTGCACAGAATGATCGCGCCCGCAACCGCCATCAACGTGTCGATCATGATCGTCAGCGTTGCCCCCGAAATGGCGTCGCGAACCTTGCCGGCATCGGTAAAACGCGAGATGATCTCGCCGACTCTTCTCGTTCCGAAGAAGTTCATCGGCAGATCCATAACGTGCCGGTAGTACCCGAGAAGCAGCGAAATATCGAGCTTCTGGCTTAAGTATAACATCATGTGCGACCGGATCATGCCGAGCGCAACCTGGAACAGGCTCAAGAGAATCATGCCGACGGAAATAGTCGTCAGCATTTTCGTCAGGCTGCACGGCATCACCTTATCGATCAGCGCCTTGAAGTAGAAAGCGCCGAGCATGCCGAACAGCGTATAGATCAAAGACGCTAAAAAGATGTGCAAAACCAGGCCCTTCTGCGGCAGCAGCAGGTGGAAGAAGCGGCGGAACAGCCCCTTGGTCTCCACACCTTTCCGGAAGGTCTCATTTTTCGTCAGTAATATCAGAACGCCGGTCCACTCGTACTCGGGCGGCTTTGTTCCGTCCCCGGCCTCGCCGAAAAATTCTTCCGGCTTCAGCTTCACGATTCCTTTGGCGGGGTCGGCAATCACAATCTCTTTTCCGGTGATCTTATGTACTACGACGTAGTGCATCAGATTTCCGTTCACAATGATATGCGCAACGCAGGGAAGCGGAAAATCCGTAAAAATATCCTCTTTATCGCCCCGCACGGTCTTCGCGTTAAAGCCCAGTTGTTCCGCAGCCTTGACCATGCCGATTGCGTTGGTGCCCTGCAGATCCGTCCCTGCAGCCTCACGGATCTTCGTAATTCCGATCTTGTATCCGTTTTGCTTGCAGATGGTCGCCAGACACGCCGCGCCACAGTCCGTGATGTCGTGCTGCTTTACACAATAATACCTCATCCTACCCTCTCCGTTTTCATTTATTCCGGGAAGAGATACCCTCGGTGTCAAAAGCGGGCCAAATCATGCCAAAACATGCTCAGCCCGCTTTCGCCCTACTTATTCAGTTTTTGGAATGTCAGTATTCGGAAGAATTACTCCCAAGGGTACTTCTTGCTCTCTACATATCTGTCCTTGCTGTAGCTGTAGATAAAGCACTTGTATCCGGTGTTGCCCCAATTGTTAGCAACCTGCACAAGACCCTTGTACTCGCCATCCTTGTACTTCGGTACATAGTAGAAACCGCCATTGACATCCATCATCTCTTTAACATTCAACGTGTTAAACATAGTTTTTGCCTCCTCAAGGTAAATAATTTAATGGTTGTCCAATCGCCTGCGCACAGCAATTGAAAACAAAAAATGGTTACTTGTTAACAAAAACCGTTTTGCCCCGGGTGAAAGATGCTTTCCGTCATCTCCCGCCCTGCAACCCCATTATATTTTTGCTGTCCTTGAGAAGTCAAACACTTTTGGATGAACGACACTTTTTCTTGATGAACGACACTATTTTTCCTTTTTCCGGTCGATAGTGATGCTTTTTACGAACGCAAAATAGGCATCCTTCACTCCCTGATAGTACGTCCTTCCGATGGGCACGACGGTGCCGTTTGTGAGTGTCAGGGAATCCTTGGAAACTTTTTTTACGTACTGAAGATTGACCAGATAGGATTTGTGGGCCCGGATCAGCGTTGTTCCCCGGGTCTGTCCCTCCATGGTCTTTATGCTGTCATACCCCGGGATTTCCTCGCTCTCGGAGCACACATTGATGTAATTGCCTCTGGCCTGGATAAAAACGACGCGGTCCAGCCGGATGAAGCAGGTCCCCTGCAGCGTTCTGTAGGCAATGTCCATGTTCTCCCGGTTCTCGCGGATCACGGTCTTAAGACAGCTCTCCACGCCGGCCTGATCCAGCGGTTTCTCCAAAAACGCCAGTGTCTTTAAGTCAACGGTCTCCCAGCGAAGTTCCTTATGACTCGTCACAAATACGATCCGCCAGAACCGCTCGTTCCTTCGAACCTCCGCCAAAACCTTGAGCCCGTCCATTCCGGGCATTTCAATGTCCAGAAACAGAAGATGAATTCTCCCGCCCTGATAGGCAAGCACTTCCTCACCGGTTGCAAACTCGACGAATTCGTACTCCTGCTCCTCTGCGTCAAAGTACGCTTTGCAAAGCGCCTTGATCTGCTCGCGGTAGCCGTCATCGTCGTCGCAAATGCCAATGATTATCATTATTTCCTCCGAGTGCAGAGATTATTTTCCGGATAAAAACCCCCAAGGGCCATAGGCATTTCTGCCATATGACCCTGTTGCTTAAGCGTATTGCCGGACTATCAAAGTGAATTCATTCAGTAGCTTTTCGAACTTTCGAACCTAGTTGTTCGGAATCCCCAATATTCTGCAAAGCCACTCCCAAAAATCGTAATCCATCAAAATGATATCGTCGTTCACGTTCGTTGTCATTTTGCGGCACCCCCTTTTTGATTTCATTATGAAAACCTTTTGAGGAAAATGCAACAACATTTGGATGAACGACACTTTTTCTTGATGAACGACACCTTTTTGGGGTTTAGAGGACGATTTCGGCGGTAAAAATGCCCGGTTCCTCACTGATTTTGAACTCACCGTTCGCTTTCGCAACAGTATTTTTTATGTTCAACAAACCGAATCCGTGGTTCTCATGATCGCTCTTCGTGGTCCCGTGCCGGCGTTTCACCTCCGGATTGTTGCGGCACGTGTTGGTCACACGGATGCAGATCTGTTCACGGAACGATCCGCAGGAGATGCTGATTCTCTTCTCGCCGCCGTCAACGACCTGTTCGGCCGCCTCCACAGCATTGCTCAGTAGATTTGAAAAGATAACGCAGAGGTCAAAGGGCTCCGCATCGACCTGCCCGAGCAGACCTCCGTCCCACTCCCACGTGATTCCTTCGGCCTGTGCTTTTTCGTACCACTCGCTGATGATAGCATCAACAACACCGATTCCGGTGAACTTCCGAACCTCCAGTTTGCGGGTTTCCGCGCGCATGCGCTCCACGTAGGACTTTAACTGCGTCATATCATTCGTCTGTACGCACTGCTCTAACGCCGTCAGGTGCGCGTTCACGTCGTGCCGGAAGCGGCGGATCTTCTGATCATTTTCCACAATCTCGCGGATATGCGTCTCCTGCTGCTTTAGGCACCGCTGGTAATACTCATTTTCAATCTTATAACGAAGGGCTTTTTTCTCAATATTCGCCTGCCACAACACAAGAGCGACGAACATGATTCCGACGATCACAAGGCAGAACGAAAGCGGTTTTGTCCAATCGGACAGCGCCGTCTTTTCCTCCATCATTCCCTGCGACACACCGATGATAAAGAACAGGCAGACGGACCCCAACAGGGCGATCAGGTACTGCGGCACGCTGAACGTGACCATCTCCCTCTCCTCGCGGACTCTCCGGGAGCACAGGAAGAACACGAAGAACACTGCCGGAAACACCGCTTCCGACACGAGCCCGCGCCATTTGGCGTCGATATATACGGGATAAGGAATTCCTGTCACCAGAGAGAAAAGGTACGTGACCAGAATCGCAAGAACGCCGGTTGCGAAAAATGCAATCGGGAAGGTCAGCAGTACCCTGATGTGACTGTTCTTCACAAGGACCAACAGTACCATCAGCGCTACGATGGAAATAACGATCCTGTCATACCCGAACATGAACGGCTGGCACAATAAAACCAGCAACGGGCACGACGCCAGCGCCACGCCGGCATGGAAGAGCGTCGTCCTCCGGAATGGCACATTGATGATCCACCGGTACACGATATAATAGCTGAGAAAATTGATAAGATAATCCACCACCCACAAAACCATGATTTGCCTCTTTCAGAAGTTCGTAACCCTGATTCACAGGTAACAGTTCGTCTCACGATATTCGGTAAATAATTTCAATAAATTATTACATATTTTTCGTATTTCGTCAATAAAATAAGGCAGAAAAGAGAAGGATGCCTACGATAATCACCCTAACTTATTAAGACATTCCAGAATGCGTTCAAATGCAACGGAAGCCTTGATCCTCAGCCAGTTATCTCTCTCACTTTTTTCAACAGATTTCGTAAAATCCTTGTCCGCAAAAACCTTTCCAACACGCTGTCTGATATCATCCATGTCATTCTCAAACATTTCGGGATCATCAAGGATGTATGTGCGAATGCATTGGAGCAAACGATTGTAATTTACATTTTCCGAAAGGTAGCAAAGATCAAACACATCCTTAACGCGTCCGGAAAATGTCCCGAACTTCAAAAGTGCCCTTAACTTCTCTGCAAAGATCTGTTCTTTCGAGTTCATCAAAAGGCTCACACCCTCATCGTCATGACACACATCGAAGCAAAATTCATCCTGTTCAATCTGAACGTTTTTATGAACGCCAAGGTCCATCTTTGTTGTAAACTCGTGTCCGGTGTTATCTTTTATCACTACCCAGATTCGTTTGCCGCGATACTCATGTTGAGACAGCTCTTCCACATCTCCCGTTATCTGAAATGTAATTCCTTCCAGCACATTCAGTTTTCCGATAAAATCGCGAATTGCGGATTCTTCGATGGAGAACCTGATAAAATCAAAATCAATGTCTCTCGTGGCACGTCTCACATCTCCGGTGATACTCCGCATGACCACGCCACCTTTAATCGTTACGTTTCGACTCATCGAGCTTTCCGATATTGCTTTCAACACGACGTCCTGGCATACGCGTGCCGCTGCCAGCAGTTCGGAGTATCCCTCGCTGACATACAGCGCTGCCATTTTCTGAAGATCAGTCACTAGTACACCTCCGTCTTCAGGGTTCGGATTACCATGTCGCTCTTGGGAACTGCCTCCGCGTAATCCCGGATCTTCTCCGAATTCAGCTGCGGCAAAATCCTTCGGTAATTTCCAAGCACTTCTTTATAGTAGGCAAACGGTAATTTGCTCTTATATCTCACTAACTCAACCAGCAGTCTCTCGCGGTCGAAGATCTGAATATCATACCCCTGATAGTCCATCGTTGTCGTGCCCAAACCAAGCAACTCTTTGGGCATAAAGACCTGCTTGACGCGGTTATCCGCAATTGGCGCCGCCTCTCTCTTGGTTGCCATGGAGCACGCATCCGGCACTTCATCGGTAAGACCGTACAAATAAAAAGCCGTCTCCATCGTGATAATCGCCTTCGGATACTTAAAAGAAAGCAGAGCTAATTCCGGGACATGTTCCTCCTCGGAGAAGATACCTTTGTCCACTCGAAAAAGCTTGCCTTCTTCGACAAGACGATTGATATAATAATCCGAACCGTATTTTTTAAGACATTCCAGCCGTGTGTTCATAGCGCCCACCTCCGTTTATATAATCATCTGCATTTCTTGTTGTTTTGCATAGGTTCACACAAATGGTACCATTTTCTCAATTCAATGTCAACAGAAATTATAAAAAACCTCTGCAAAAGTTTGTCTTTTGCAGAGGTTTGTTTTGCTCATGGATTAAGTTCCGCTATTCTTTCGCAATACTTATTTTCTAACGTAGTAGTGTCTCTTGAGCCATTGAGTAAGGCCATCCAATCCAGGAAAAGCTGTTCTTTCGCTGATATTCATCTGATCAAGCATGTCACGAATTCGCCATTTTAAGTCCTTGCTGATTATATACTTATACGTGTTCGGAACAGTATCTAGGAACTTCTCAATGCCCTTATCAACCATTTCCATTTCAGCCGGAACGATTGAAAAGTAAGAGTATTGGTTAATGATTCGTTGATCAACTGAGGGTGGCTCAACCATGACCATTGCACTATCCCTCATCGCAATATCATATGCTTCAATTGCTTTATATCCCTTACAAGCATATACTTCTTCCAACATTTCAACAGTCAAAATATAAGCATCTGCTTCTTTCAAAACCACATGGAATTTCTCGGGTAATCTCTTGTTCATCTCTTGGATATCGATCTGCCAAACCACCGCATCATTCTGATCCATAGAATCCAAGTTTTCCCCGCTTGTAGCGAAGTGTAACGCAATCAGAACAGAATATGTCCAATCAAGCAGTCTTGTAGGCAATCCGTGATGCTGCCCTATTATCATCTGCTTCCAAATAGAATCGCGAAGCGACTCATCTTCAATCGAAGCATATTTGGTAAAGTTTCGAAGCAACGACTTCTCTAACTCTTTGCTCTTTTCTTTACAGTTTCTATGTAGTGACGTATTAAGAGAATACGTCGAGTTAGGCAATCCTCGAAAAACAGCATTTGACCTAAACCGTTTTTTATCTTCTTCAAACTCATTTGTCCAGAGCAAATTGGAAACCTGCTCAATAGTTGTGATTTCTACTGTCGTAACAGACATTTTAACCCTCCCTTGTATTACCCCATTTTATCTACCATAAGGCGAAAGCCAACACTTTCCGCTAAAGCTGTATTTTATTATATCACCAAATAATATTTTGTCACTACAAAAAGGTAATTTCAGCTCATATGACATATGAACATCAAATAAAAGGAGAGCTATCATAAGCAACCCTCCTTTTAAACTAACAATCATATCTCAAAATACTAATTATTTTTCCTCGTAATCGAAGCGCTTCATCACGCCCTTGTTGTCGCGGTAGAAAATGCAGTTCTCGGTTTCGTCGAAGGCGACGAAGTAGCCGTCCCAAAGGGCTTCGTAGCGGGTGTCCTTCGCGTCGAAGGAGAACTTCTTGCGTGCACCGTACAGGCCGTTGAAACCGACGTCGACGGACTCCGTCAGGTAGCCGTCGCGCTTCTCACGGAGCTCGTCCGTGAAGAGGAAATAGCGAAGATCCGGCGCGCGGTTCGCGGTTATTCCCCAGGTGGCATCGACCAGGTAGCCGACGCCGTCGATGCAGACATAATTCCACGCGTGCATGTCGTCGTTCACCTGAACGGGCATGCCGACAGCCTCATCCATGTCAACGCCGCACTGCAGCGAAAGATACTGATACAGGATCGCGATCTCGCCGCAGATACCCTGATGCTCCATCAGAACGCGGTAGGATGACTGCTTTTCCTGCCACTCCGTATCTTCGTTGTGCGCAAGCATCTCGTAGTCGTAGACAGCGTACTCCGTCAGGAATTCGTACAGAGCGAGCGTCTTCTCGAGGTCGGAGTAATCCTCCTCGAGCACGTCGTTGAGAATGTCCTCGATCATGCTCTCGAAGTCGCGAACCTTCGCAAGGAACTCTTCCTTCGGAATCTTGTATGTGATACTCGCCCAGCCGTCACCGGTGTATTTGACATCGGTGTAAATGGCTCCCAGCGGGTAGAACATCGCGGCAAATCTGCCGCCGCTCCAGTTCGCCGCGCCCTCTGTTCCGCATTTGAACCGGTCCTCACCGGCGCGGATTGCGTCGACATACACGAAAAATGCATCCCGCAGTGCCTCTCCGTGCTCCTTCGTGTAGAACGTGGAAAATACATGCGGATTAAAGGTGTAGTGCGCCCCGTCGTTGTTGCGCATATTTTCCGGCTGGATCGGCGCTCCGGACTTCGTCTTCAGAAGCTCCGGATTCTCCTTAGCGATAAGCAGGAACGAGTTGACCAGATCCATCTGCGTCATGAAATCGCCGAGGGACTCGATCGTACCGTCGTCCTCCGTGCGGTCGGGCGTAATCTCGATGTTTGCAGCCTTCGCCTCCGCAAGAAGCGTCGTAAGCACCGCCGCCGGATCATCCTTCGTAAAATCACAGAAGCCTGTGACCGGCGTCGTCTTCGTGCTTGCATCCCACAACAGGAAGTCGCAAGGTCCCGTCTCGGGCGAGGAGATCAAAACAACATAGTCTCCGATAACACCCTTTACAGCCGCATAGATGCTGTCCTTAATCTCGGTGCCGACAAGCGTCTCGGAAACCGTACGCTTTTCCAGGTCGTACACGCGGTACTCGATCGTGCTGGAGCCGTCCTCAAACCAGATGTAGTCGTTGCCGACGAACTTCGTCCCCTGTAAAAGTGCAACCTGTTCCTTGTCCGCAGATTTCGGGAAGGCAATGCAGTTGCGCAGATATCCGGCCTCGTGGAAGAACCACGTCGCATCGGCTGCGGTGTTCACCATCAGATGGTACGGCGCGATCTTGTCGGTCTTCCAGTCATCCCCGAGATCGCCCTCGGTCTCGTTGCGTAAGGACACCGAACCGTCCTTCTCGACAACCATAAAACCATACTCGTAGGTGCCCGCCACAATGGCCAGGAACGTCTTGCGACCCTCGTTGGAACCGAGATAGCGCGTCACCTCGTATTTTTTGTCAAATCCGTACTCTCCCGCCGGCTGTCCCTTCAGATCAGTACCGAGCACCTTGCAGCTTGTGTTGTCGGAATGCCAGAGAATGCCGTCCTCGGACACGCCCAGAAGCGAGGACGGATTTTCCCCGCGAGGCATGAAACTTGCAACTTCTTTAAGGGTATTGTCATACACGTAAGTCTTGTACGTGTCGCGGTCCTGAAGGATTACCGTGCCGTCCGGCAGAAGCGTCGGCTCGGTGATCAGGAAGCTGACCGTCAGCTTTTGCTGCTCAGTGCTTTTGCACGGATTCAGCAGCACGAAATCATTTTTCGGCGTAAAATCATCCTCCGCCGCAGGGTTGAACCACAGTAAGACATAGTCTCCCTCGCAGATCGTGTTCATGAGGTAAAGCTCATCCGTCTTCATGAGCTCCGGTACCGGCACGCGGTAAATGTCATCCCGTCCGTGCGTCTCATAGGTAGTCTTCACAAAGGCAACCGTCGGTGTCGGTGTTGCCGTCGGCGCAGATGTCGCCGTCGGCGTTGCGGTTACCGTTTCATTTTCCGTTGAGCCGTTGGAGTCCTTCTTGCATCCGACGAACATTCCAAGGCACAACAAAAAGGCCAGCAGACATAAACCGACCTTTTTTCCCAACAAACAACTATTCTTCTTTCGCATAAAAACTGTTCTCGCGCCCCACGCGCGATGCTCCTTTCTGTTTCGGACCGGCCCTGCGACAGACCGTCCGTTCAAATCCCCCGTATCTCCCAGAACGTTGTGATTATAAGCATGTTCGTAAGGCAAGTCAAGAGACGTAACAAAGAATTAACATGTCTCTTACTCCACGTTATACTTTACCTTCTTCTCATTGCTCAGGCTCGCGCCGGGGAACTGTATCTCCACCTCTTCCCGGAGCGTCTGCAGGTCGGGCTGCGCGATCGACCAGAGCTTCTTTCCTTCCGCGGCCATAAAGCAGTGCTTCGCCGTATTGTAGGCAAATGCATTTTCCACATAGGCGAGCCGCCCGAAATCCGGCTTGGAGGCCAGCGACACCGTGTAGTTGTCGCAGAAGGCAATCTCATCGGCGCTCTCCGCCATATAAGCGACAGCGAGCGGGGCATCAAAGCTGTTCACGCACGAGCCGTCCTCAAGGCTGTAGAACTGCACGCGGTAGTCATCTCCCTGCAGAACGATATACTTTCCGTCCTGCGTAAACGCAAGGAAGCAGACCGCATGAATCTGCATAGCGAACGTGCGAAGCGTCTTTCCCGAGGAGAGCGACAGAATGCGGACATTTCCGTCCGCGCAGGCAACGGCGGCAAGGGATCCGGACGGATCCGTCACGAGATACGCAAGGCCGTAGACATCTCTTGTCTGCGTGAGCTTCGCATCCTCGAACTCCGTGATCTCCCCGTTACTCAGGGAAACGACATACAACGGTTCGCCGAACCGTGAAACAACAAGGGTGCGGCCTTCGTTGTCAATGGCAGCCGCGCCAACCGAGGCTGCTTTTTGATCGTCGTAGACGAGACTTTGCTTCTCAAGATTGAATACCGAAATACCGTTATAGCCCCACAGGACAAGATAACGGCTGTTCTCGCTGAGCGCGGCCTTCTGATAACTCGCCGCGCCTCCCATGTCTGCATAGGCCAGCTCCCGGACATCCGGATTCTGCCCCTGCTTCGGAGTGATCATACGCACGGTGCCGTACTCGACCATGACAAATGTATTTTCGAAAAATCCTGTGACGATCGGATATTTGTCCTCTTTCACCGTGTACAGCACCGTTCCGTCGGAATCCAGAATGTAGAAGGAACGACTGTCATTCATGTCGCAGACGACGTAGTAACTTCCGTCCGGCGAAACCCCGATTCCGCGCACACTCGTCGGAAGCTCTCCCGCTTCGCTGACGCCCGCTCCGGTATGATACGTCATCACCAGCAACTCGTTGCTTCTTGTCATGCGCACAACAATGCCGCCGTTTAACACCATCATGTCGATCATGGCCGCGTCGGTTTTTATCGTGTTGCCCGAGTATATCCAGCCTTCGACAGTGTTGACGGCGATAATGTCGCCGTTCTCGCAGCCGACAAATGCCGTGGTCGAATCCGTGTTCAGATGCAGCGTGAGCGCCATCTCCGGAAGCGTGACATGAGACACGGGCTCACCGGTGGCTGCATCGTAGGTAAAGAGATCCGAATCAACCGCAACCACGATGTTGGTCTTACCGCCATGGGACTGCGAGTCGACCAGCAGGCAGAATCGCCCGAGGTTGCGCACCTCGGCCGGAATCACCGTCTGAAAAATACTCTCTCCGCTGCCCGCCGCGAAGGCTTCGAGGGTCAGCGACTGCACGCCGGTCACGTAGAAATCGTCGTTGGCGGCTGCCGATATCACATTGCCGTTGTCAGTGATCGTCAGGCCGAGGATATACGGCCGCGCAGCGTCAACCGAAAGGGTGTGTAAGTCCGAAAGATCAACGATGGTAATGCTCGCCGGCTTCTCCCCATCCCCGTCCATGCAGGAAACCGCGTAGAGACGACCGTCGCGGGAGAAAGCGCAGGCTGAGCCGTAATACGTACCATCCGCGTTTTCGATCATCCCGCGAATCGAGAGATCCGAAAGCGAAACAAAGTACACCTCGCGGGAACTCCGAAGTACCGCCAGGTCGTATTTGTCGTAAAATTCACACCGCGTAATACTGCGCTCCAGGCTAACCCGCTTTATCTCCTCGCCGGAAAATGCATACCGCACAATCTCCTTTGCCGACGCAATCACCACGCCGCCATCATCCGCGAAGGCTCCGATCACGGAAACCCGCGAGTTGTTCGCATCGATGGGTGAGATCTTGGCGAGCATTTTCCAGCTCTCACAATCCCGGACATACACCGTTCCGGCGTCGTCGACAGTCGTGAGGTAACGCTTGTCGTGGTCAAGCGTCATGTCGCGGAGTGTCAGGTCGTGTGTGAGCAGGCGGTCGTACTTGAGCTCGGTTCCGACATCGTACATGCGAAGCGCACTGGCAAGAGCAAACCGTGCCTCAGCGACCACCGGCCGTGTGTCATCGGCGGAGCCCGGAAGTCCAGCAGCTGCCACCAGCACCGCGTCCTCGCGGTTGCCCGTCCGCAGCAGCGTCATCGCCTCCTCCGCGTAAAACCGGGACTGATTCATCTGCTTCTGGCGATACTCGGCGAGCACCTCCTCTGCCAGCTGGGTTTTCTCTTCAGCCAGTTGGGATTTTTCGTCGGCAAGGCGGGTCTTGTCGTCCGCAAGAACCGTCTTCTCCTGTGCAAGCTGCGCCTTCTCGTCCGCCAGTTTCCGCATGCGCGCCGCCATCCTCGCGTTGTAGATACCGAAGGAAACGCCGAGCGCAGCAATAACGCCCGCGATCACCGCAGCGATCGTCACATTCCGCTTCAGAATGCGCTCGCGGTGGCGCTGCCGCAGATCATCGTAATTACAACCGAGGATCGGCGCTGCGAGGCGAAGAAGCTCGGTCTTAAAGCGCTTGTTCCGCTCCCCGGGCGTGGCGCCGCGCACGTCCGCCGCCAGCGGTTCCACCGGATTGCCGTTCTCGTCGGTCAGAAGCTGCGGAGGAAAACTGACGGCCGGCTCGCCGTCCACCAGCACCGCCAGCACGTGTCTTCGATCATGCATCGCAATAAAGGTCTCGATCTCCTTTGCCACCCAGTATGAACCGGGGGTCTCCGGCGAACAGATGACGATCAGGTATTCCGAACCCTTAAGCGCCGTGGAAATGTTGTCGTTTAAGTCACTGCCGATGGGCAGCTCCTCCTGATCGCGAAACACCCTGCGGATCTTGTTTTTCCCTGTCTTCTGCTGCACCGCCTTCGGCACGCGGAATGTCTCCAGCCCTGCGTGAACCTTCTTCGCAAACTCCATGTCAAGCGGCGTATGCCGGTAGCTTATGAAAGCATCATATTCCATGCGTAAAATCTCCTTTGAACGACTTCGGTATCAGCGCACAAGAATGTCATCTGTCGTCCTTTTCGTATGTCTTGGCAAAGATATTTTTCTCGATAACGTAAACGTCCGTCGGGTCGTCAACGCGCACGGCCAGGTAGTCGCCGGGGCGGCCCAGGTAGTATTTGTCGCGGTCCCACATCGTGAAGATCTTGACACGTCCGGTGATCTCCCGGGCGTAAATGCCGTCGCCGCCTATGGAGATACAGCTGTGTGCAAACGGCAGTAACGGCAGGCGCTCGCCGTCGACATTGTTGATGACATTCGGCGGGTACTCGCCGGGGTAGACGTAGGGCTCGTCGGTGACGCGGTAGGAGCGGTTGAATTTGTCGCGGTGGATCGGGTAGATCTCGCCGTTGACGTTCAGGACAATGTAAACGTCCTCCGTGACGGTCACGTCCACGTCTCCCTCGAGGGTGCGGATGGCGATGTCGCGGCCGGGCTCGGCAAAATCGGCGACACGCACGAAGCCCACGTGGAACATTTTCTTACGGTAGCGGCTGAATTCCGCCAGATCCGCGCGGTACTCTCCTGCGGTGATGATCTGCGACGTATCAAAATACTCGTTCATCCGCCCGGTGAAGAACCGCTTCAGCGACTCCTTCGTCAGGTCGACACCCGCGCGCACCAAAAGGTCGCGCTTAAGGAAACCGCCGGCCTTCACAAGGTGGCCTCCTCCTCCGCCTAAGTTTTCCGCAAGGAAGGACGCCAGCTCGCTGGCTTTGACCTCCTTCACGCAGCTGCGGACGGAGAATTTTACGCCGGAAGGCAGGGTGTTGTAGACCACGCAGGAGTGGACGCCGTCCACCTCTAAAAACATGTCGCTGATGATCCCTAAGATGTTCGAATCGCAGGGGCCCGCCTCGACGATGCCGTAGCACCGCGCCTCGTCCACGATCGTCCGCTGCAACGCCTCGCCCGCGATGCGCAGCTCGCCGATGGAGAGGTTCGAGTTGCGAAACAACGTGATCAACGCCTTGTTGAAGCCCGCGAGATCCCGCAGGTCGCGGTCGCTGGGGTGCGAAATCTCCGTAAAATCCCCTGTGTCCGTCATCAGTCCGTAATAGAGCGCCGTCGCCACGTTGCGGTCCTCGTTGATGTCCACGCCCTCCGCGCGAAGCATCTCATAAAGAACCGTCGAGCACGAGCCGTAGTTGCTCCGCACCTCGCTGAGCGCGGGGAGCTCCGCAGACACCTGGTGGTGGTCGATGACGGCAACATTTTCCGCGGAAAATGCAGTCACATTGCTCTCCCCGTACTGGCAGTCCACCGTGATTAAAAGCTCCGGCGGCTCCAAACTTGTGACATGCTCGCAGTTGATGCCGAGGTTTTCGTTCATCAGCACGAGGTTGCTCTTGGAAATCTCATGCTCTCCGCCGTACACAAACCGCGCCTGCCGCCCCATCCGCTCCAGATACCACCGCAGCGCGAAGCCGCTCGCCAGCGCGTCGGCATCCGGATTGTCGTGGCACTGGATCACGATCTCCGAAAACTTCGCAAGATCGGCCAGCCGCATCGCATTCGTGTTAGACATAAGCTCAGAAGTCATGGACAGTTTCCTTTCTCGGGTTCCGGCCGGGGATCATTCACCGGTCATATTAGTCAAACGTAAATCGGTCAAAGGTGTAGGCTTCACCGGCGTCCTCCGAGACGAACTCGAAATACACCGCGTGCTTTCCGATGACGCCCGCCGTCAAGGGCACCGTCATCTCCGCGGATGCGCCTCCCGCCGCCGCGCCGAACTCCGCCGTGGCAACGATCTTGCCGCGGTGCGAATCCAGCCGGACATTCACGCGGACCGGCTTCGCCTCTCCGAGGACAACGGTCACGGTCTTCGGGGTGTTGGCGCCGAACTGCAGGTAGCGGAAGCCGACAGTCGTGCCGTCAGAGATGTTCACAACAGGCGTTGAGATGTCATCCCGCTGCTCATAACCCGGGCGGATGTACGCGCCAAAGAAACTGCCGAAAATGTGGCATGCGTAGCCGGCGGAGATCCATTTGTAAGCGTCAAGGCCGTTCACATGCGGCCCCTGGGAAGTCATCTCAACGGGCTTCGAGGAGACCGGCTCGCCGTCCAGGTACGTCACGTCGCCGATATAAAGACGGCCGTCACTGCCGAGAGCCACGTCCACGGGCTCCAGCATCGCCTGGCGCGAGTACTCGTTCACGCCGGTCTGACGGTGGTAGAAAATGTACCATTTTCCGTTGACCTCCATGATCGAGCCGTGGTTGTTGCCCCAGCGATACGTCATCGTACCGTGGCCGAGGCTGTCCTTTAAGATCTCGCCACCGTTAAAACTGATATCGCCGCCGTCGTGGAAAGGCCCGAAGGGCGAGTCGCTGATGCGGTAGGACAAAAAGCCGTTGCAGGGCTCGTGCAGGCCGTATTCCGGGAGCGGGATCTCGTAGCGCTTCGAGTAGAGAAAGACGTATTTGCCGAGGACCTTACGCGGGCTCGACGCCTCGAAAAATCCATCGATCAACGAGATGTGCCCGTCATCCACCGGATCCCACGGGCACGTCGAATGACCGAGGGGATTGGACACCAGGGTCTCCTCCTTGATCGTCGCCATGTCGTCCGCGAGCTCCGCGATGTAGCACGGTGCGGCGCAACCGCCCCAGTAGGCGTACACGCGGCCGTCATCGTCCACTAAAACGCCGGGATCGAAGCCGAGCTTCGTCGGCACGGGGTTCGTGAACGGACCCCACGGAGTCTTCGCGGAGGCAACCACCACGAGGCTTCCCTTGCGCTCCGCCGCGTAGAGATAATAGGTGTCGCCCTTCTTCACAACGTCGGGCGCGTACAGAATCGAGTCCTCAAACATCGCCTCGTACGACACGCCGTGGTACGTCCACTTCGTCAGGTCCGTGACCGGCGCCGACCACACCACATAGTTGCGCCCGCAGTACTGCTCTCGCTCGATGTCGTGCGAGCCGTACACATACACGCGCTTCTCTCCGTCATGCTCAAACACCCGGGGCTCGCCGTCCGGCACATGCTCCCAAAGCGGCATATAGGGGTTCGCCCCCTTGATAAATTCCTTCATCGGTCATACCTCCAAAAACAATATTCGAAAAATGCGCTTACATACTAAAAGTGTGAGATGAAATAAAGAAACACATAAATCGCTAAGACAATCAACACCAAAATCGCTCGAAGCACCCTGGTCAAAGAGTCTTCCTTCTCTTC
>CACZRV010000128.1 GCA_902783725.1 uncultured Lachnospiraceae bacterium
GCGAAACGGTTGCTGATGTTCTTCTTGAAGGCCATCATATCGCGGTCGGCGATGAGCTCCTCAAGCTGCTGATGAGCTTCCATGAGGATGGTTCCGCCGGGGGTCTCATAGACACCGCGGGACTTCATACCGACGACACGGTTCTCAACGATATCGATGATGCCTACGCCGTGCTTGCCGCCCAGCTTGTTCAGGTCGCGGATGATGTCGGCAACCTTCTTCTTAACGCCGTTGATGGCAACCGGAACACCCTTCTCGAAGGAAAGGGAGACAACCTCGCCCTCATCGGGAGCCTTCTCGGGAGAAACTCCGAGAACAAGGAGATGATCGTAGTTCGGTGCATTTGCCGGATCCTCAAGCTCGAGACCCTCGTGGCTGATGTGCCACAGGTTACGGTCGCGGGAGTAGGAATTGTCGGCGCTGAAAGGAAGATCAATGCCGTGCTGCTTGCAGTACTCGATCTCTTCCTCACGGGAGTTCATGGTCCAGTAAGGGCTTCTCCATGCAGCGATGATCTTAAGATCCGGAGCCAGAGCCTTGATGCCGAGCTCGAAACGAACCTGGTCGTTGCCCTTGCCGGTAGCGCCGTGGCAGATTGCGGTAGCGCCTTCCTTGCGGGCAATCTCAACGAGCTTCTTGGCGATCAGCGGACGAGCCATCGAGGTACCTAAAAGGTACTTGTTTTCATACACGGTGTTCGCCTGTACACAGGGAACAATGTAATCCTCTGCAAATTCATCATTTACATCGAGGATGTAAAGCTTCTCGGCGCCGCAGTACTTTGCGCGCTCCTCAAGGCCGTCGAGCTCGCTCTCCTGACCGCAGTCGATGCAGCAGCAGATGACCTCGTAATCGTAGTTCTCCTTCAGCCACGGGATGATCGCAGTGGTATCCAGACCGCCGGAATACGCAAGAATGACTTTTTCTTTCATATCGGTAAACCTCCTATGATATCGGAAATCGGCGGTGCATATTGTTGCGATATCCGCGGTGCCCCGCCACTGAACATAAAGGTACATCAGGGAAGCAATAAAAGCAAGTGTTTTTTCAGATTTTTCGAAAAACCGTCAATTTGCATAAAATTTCAGAAAAAATCGAAAAATACGTTGCAAAATTCATGAACAGGGTGTATTATGGCAACATCATTCACGAAAAAGGGGGGATCGGCATGAAACAGACGGTGCCCGTAATTCTGGCTAGTGCTTCACCGAGGCGCCGGGAAATCCTCTCCATGCTTGGAATCGACTTCCGCGTCGAGGTTTCCGACGTTGACGAGACCGTCAATGAGACAGAGCCGGGCAGCATTGTGGAAACTCTTGCGGAGCGCAAGGCGGAAGCGGTATTCGCGCGTATTGATAAGGAAGACGCGGCGGTCATCGGCAGCGACACCATCGTCTGGAAGGACGGTAAAGTGCTTGGCAAGCCTGCGGACACGGCCGATGCCTGGCGCATGCTTACGGAGCTCTCCGGGGCAGTCAATACGGTTTATACAGGAGTATGCATTTTTCTGCGCATAAACAATACGATCGTCAAGGAACGGTTTCACTGTGCAGCTGACGTGGAATTCGCACCGATGTCCGATGAGGAAGTCCGATGGTACGCCGGTACGGGCGAGCCGATGGACAAGGCCGGCGCGTACGCGGTGCAGGGCCTGGGCGGACGGTTCATCCGCGGCATCCGGGGCGACTATTATACGGTAATGGGACTTCCGATGAACGCTTTATACGAAAAGTTGGTAAAAACCGGCGTTCTTTTGGCGGAAACGCGCAGTTGAAAGTTGCCGTGCGGCGGAGTATAATAAGGACTCGGCGGAATCCGAAGGATTTTCCGCAAAATGACACAAAATGAAAGCAAACTGACTTTATAACAGCAGAGGACAGCAAAATGAGAAAGTTTAAGGGAAATGTTACGACACCGAAGGGATTTGCCGCAAGCGGCGTGATGGCGGGAATCCGTAAGAAGAATAAGAAGGATATCGCACTTGTATACAGCGCAACGCCCTGTGTTGCGGGTGCCACGTTTACCACAAACAAGGTGAAGGCGGCGCCGGTTACGTGGGATATGGAAATCCTCAAAAACGGTAAGGGCAAGCATGCGGTAGTGCTGAACTCCGGAATCGCCAACGCCTGCATGGGAAAGCAGGGCGTGGAAGACAACTACGAGATGGCTTCCGCGACGGCGCTTGCACTTTCGTGCAATCCGGATCAGGTATTTACGGCCTCCACGGGTGTCATCGGTCAGCCGATGCCCATGGGCGTTCTGATTCCCGGAATTGAGGCAGCAGCGAAGAAGCTCGGCATCAACGAGAGCGACGGTCAGGATGCCGCCGAAGCGATCATGACGACGGACACCATCAGCAAGACGGTTGCCTGCCAGTTCACGGCCGAGGACGACATCGAGGTCACACTGGGCGGTATGAGCAAGGGCTCCGGCATGATCCATCCGAACATGGCGACGATGCTCTCGGTGGTGACCACCGATATCAACATTGACGAGGCGCTTTTGCAGGAGGCGGTTTCCACGGTTGTTGCGGACACTTTCAATATGATCTCCGTAGACCGCGACACCTCCACAAACGATACCTTTATCGTTCTCGCCAACGGTCTTGCCGGCAACGAGAAGGTGACGAAGAAGAACAAGGTTTACGACGATTTCGTGCTGGCTCTTTTCATCGTCTGCAAAGATCTTGCAATGAAGATGGCCGGCGACGGCGAGGGCGCAACGAAGACGCTGGAAGTCAAGGTTCGCCACGCAAGAACCCACGAGGATGCGGTGAAAATCGCGAAGGCAGTCATCTCCTCGAACCTTGTGAAGGCTGCATTTTACGGAAGCGACGCGAACTGGGGACGCGTTCTCTGCGCCATGGGCTACTCCGGCGGCGAATTCGACCCCGACAAGGTGGACATCTACCTGCAGGACGGCGACGACCGCTACCTTTTGGTAAAGAACGGCATGGCCGTAAATTACTCCGAGGAGAAGGCAACGGAGCTCCTCTCCAAGAAGCTTATGACGTTCCGTATCAACTGCAACGACGGCTACGAGAAGGCCACCGCATGGGGATGCGATCTGACGTACGATTATGTGAAGATTAACGGGGATTACCGTTCATAATACTGGAGGCAATATGGTTGACAAGATTGATTCTATGATGGACAAGGCCCAGACTCTGATCGAGGCCCTTCCTTACATCCGCGATTTCAGCAATAAGATCGTGGTCGTAAAATACGGCGGCAGCGCGATGCTCGACGAGGAGCTTAAGAAGAAGGTGAGCCAGGATATCGCGCTTTTGAAGCTGGTGGGCATGCACCCCGTGATCGTGCACGGCGGCGGCAAGGAGATCAGCAAATGGGTCGGCCTGATGGGCAAGGAGCCGCAGTTCGTAAGCGGCCTTCGCGTGACGGATTCGGACACGATGGAAGTGGCGGAGATGGTTCTCAACAAGGTGAACAAGAGCCTTGTGCAGCTTCTGGAGTCCAACGGCGTCCGCGCAGCCGGTATCAGCGGCAAGGACGGCAACATGCTCACGGTACGACGAAAGACGGTGGACGGACAGGACATCGGATTTGTCGGCGAGGTGAAGAGCGTCAACGCGAACCTCATCAACACCCTGATCAAGAACGGTTACGTGCCGGTCATCGCACCAATCGGTATGGACGATGCGTTCCAGACCTACAATATCAACGCGGACGATGCAGCCTGCGCCATCGCTCAGGCGCTGGGTGCCGAGAAGCTTGCATTCCTCACCGATATCGAGGGCGTTTACAAGGATCCGAAGGATCCGTCGACCCTTCTTTCGGTACTCACGCTCTCGGATGCGGAGAAACTGATCGCGGACGGTTACATCGGCGGCGGTATGCTTCCGAAGCTTAAGAACTGCATTGACGCCGTAAACTGCGGCGTGTCCCGCGTACATATTCTGGACGGACGCCTTCCTCACTGCCTCCTTCTTGAGTTCTTTACCGAGAAGGGTATCGGAACCGCCATCATCGACGATGTGCGGGAGGGATGGCAGAGCAGCGAACTCGAGTAGAAGCGCGCGGTGATGCGGTGTTGTATACGGAAAATGAAGGAGTCATCATGGAGAAGACAAAGGTGATTCAGGACGCGGAAGCTGTCCTGATGCATACATACGGAAGATATCCTTTGGTTCTCGACCACGGCGAGGACGTGTACCTCTACGAGACGGACGGGACAAAGTATCTTGATTTTGCAGCCGGAATCGCGGTGTTCGCGCTCGGCTACAGCGACAATGTTTACAAGCAGGCGTTGAAGGATCAGATCGACAAGCTTCTTCACACCTCGAACTATTACTACAATGAGCCGGCGCTTGCAGCCGCGGAATGCGTTTGCAACGCATCCGGCATGGACCGTGTGTTCTTCACGAACAGCGGTGCGGAAGCCGTGGAAGGTGCCATCAAGGTGGCGCGCAAACTCTATTACAAGAAGCACGGCAAGGCTGACAGCACCATCATCGCTATGGACCATTCGTTCCACGGCCGTACTTTAGGCGCGGTTTCCGTGACCGGCAAGGCTGCTTACCGCGAGCCTTTCGAGCCGTTGATCGGCGGCGTATTGTTCGCAGAATACAACAACCTTGACAGCGTGAAGGCGCTGATCGATGACCGTACCGCTGCCGTTATTATGGAGACGGTGCAGGGCGAGGGCGGAATCCATCCCGCAGATAAGGAATTCCTGCAGGGCGTCCGGAAGCTCTGCGATGAGCACGGCATCTGCCTGATCCTCGACGAGATCCAGTGCGGCATGGGACGTACCGGCACGATGTTTGCCTATGAGCAGTACGGCGTAAAGCCCGATGTCGTGACCATGGCGAAGGCTTTGGGATGCGGCGTTCCGGTGGGAGCATTTGCCGCAAGAGGCGAGGCTGCGGAGGCACTGGTGCCCGGCGACCACGGCTCGACCTACGGCGGAAATCCTTTCGTGTGCAAGGCGGTTGAGACTGTATTTTCCGAGTTTGAGAGACTGGATGTTCTCGGCAATGTCGCAAAGGTTGCTCCGTACCTGTGGGAGACTCTTGAGGCGATCAAAGCGGAGTTTCCGGTTGTGACGAGCCACCGCGGAATCGGCTTTATGCAGGGCCTGCAGTTCTCCGTTCCGGTGGGTGACATTGTGAAGAAGACCATGGCCAACGGCTGCATTCTGATCGCAGCGGGCGCGGATGTCATCCGTTTCATCCCTCCGCTGGTGGTGACGAAGGAGCATGTGGACGAAATGGCTGCGGCGCTTCGCAAGGGAATACGCGAGGTTGTGGGCTGAGACAGGCGATCCGCGAGGTTGCGGTTGAAAAATACTGCTTCGGGAAGGCCGCATGAATTTTCAAAACTGTACAAAAACAAGGCGCGGAATTTGGCATGGTTCCGCGCTTTTTTTTGTTGTAACTTCGGGGATTTTCGGATATAATTACAGTACTGTGTGAAGGTGCGTCGGAAGGGAGACGGTATGACGCATCTTAAGGTTAAATGGCTTCGGATCGCGGTGCCGGTGGCGGCAGTCGTGTTAGCCGGAAGCCTGTATTTGATGTTGTACGGAAGGGGCGAGGGACGTGCAATCCGAAGTGAAACAATCGAAGGCAAAGACTGCATGGTCGATTCCCGTGCTGATGGGGAAATTGCTGTATCGATTGATCAAACTGGCGTTGAAGGCGTTTCTTTTGTTGATCAAGATCCTGCCCTTTGTGTCCACGTGTGTGGACAAGTTGTCGAAGAAGGAGTCTACTTCCTAGCGAAAGGCTCGCGTGTTGCGGATGCCGTTACGGCTGCCGGCGGATTTACCGGCGAGGCTGCGACCCGCTACTTAAACCTTGCCCTGCCTGTCACGGACGGGATGAAGATCTACGTCCCGCGGGAGGATGAGGTGGTTACCGCCGCGATGTACACGGAACCGGTGAATGACACCTCCGGACCCGTGAATATCAACACCGCCGATGTCGCTTCACTGATGCGCTTATCCGGAATCGGTGAGCGGAAGGCGGAGGATATTGTAGCGTTCCGGGAGGAGCACGGCCTTTTTCGAACTGCGGAAGACATCATGAACGTTCCCGGGATCAAGACCGCTTTGTACGAGAAGATCCGCGGGGACATCTGTGTCAAATAAAACCATGTCGTGATCGGAAATACCCTCCGGTGCGACAATATCGGGGGGTATTATGGGTAAACGTGTGCTTGTGGTTGACGACGAGAAACTCATCGCAAAGGGAATCAAATTCAGCCTGGAATCCGATTCCATGGTGGTGGACTGCGCATTTGACGGCGAGGAGGCAGTCGAGAAGGTGAACAGCGGGTCGTATGACCTGATCCTTCTGGATGTCATGCTTCCGAAGTTGAGCGGCTACGAGGTGTGCCGCAAGATCCGCGAGAAGTCGCAGGTTCCGATCATCATGCTCACGGCCAAGGGCGATGATTCCGACAAGATCCTCGGCCTGGAATACGGCGCCGACGATTACATCACCAAGCCGTTTAATATTCTGGAAGTCAAGGCCCGCATGAAGGCCATTTTCCGCAGAAGCGATATGACCGGAGAGCCGGTTTCCTCCAAGGAGATCCGCTTTAAGGGACTTCGCCTCCTGCCGGAGAGCCGCCAGGTCTTTGTGGACGGCAATGAGATCCGCCTGACCGTGAAGGAATATGATGTGCTGGAGCTGTTGCTCACGCACCCGAACAAGATTTATTCCCGCGAGAACCTGATGAACATTGTCTGGGGGTACGACTACTTAAAGGATGCCCGTACCGTGGACGTTCATGTTCGTCGTCTTCGCGAGAAGATCGAGCCCGATGCCAGCGAGCCGGTGTTTGTTCATACCAAGTGGGGAGTAGGGTACTATTTTTCCGATCATGAATAAACTTAGAAGCAAAATGAGCATGTCTTTTTCTGCGTTTCTCGCAATCTTTGTTTGCGGGATTGCTTCGTGTGTTCTGATTTCGGTCGTTATCATTCGATATAATCATCGCCATGCGTTCGACAACAGCCGCAACCGGATTTCCGCCTATGTATCCGAGCTGTCGGAAGCGGTCGAATTGAACGGCAATGTCTTGGAGCTTTCGGACTATACGGTGACCGAACTCGAGGTTCTTGCACAGACCTACAACGGCCGGGTTCTCCTGGTCAATTCGCAGCTGTCTGTGGTCTATGATTCCTATCAAACAAAGAACGGTGTCAAACTGCTTCTGCCCGGAATGGTCGAGTGCCTTGACGGGAAGGAGACTTTCCGCGCGGATTTCGCAGAGCGCATGGCAACCGTCATTCTGCCCGTCAACAAGCGTTCCAAGGAAGGTGCCGCAGGGGCCTTTTTGATGACCTATCCCATCAACGAAGAAGTAGCAAGATATCATACGACGCGTCGTATGCTTCTTTTGCTGTGCCTTTGCGCTGCCATCATCATTTTTGCGATCGCTGTTGCGAGAGCATACTTCCTGGTTCGCCCGCTCCACGTGATCCGTAAGGAGCTTAACCGCATCAACGAGGGAAATGTGGATGACCGTCTGGATGTTTACAACAACCTGGAGGCATCCGGAATATCGAACTCCGTCAATACGCTGCTGGAGCGTGCGAGAGAGACCGAGGAGACGAGACGAAACTTTGTCTCTGATGTGTCCCACGAGCTGAAGACGCCGATGACCTCGATGAAGGTTTTGTCCGAGGCACTTTTGCTCTCCGGCGACAACCTGCCGCAGACCGTTCGCGAGTTTTTGACCGACATCAACACCGAGATCGACCGGGAAAACCATATTATTTCCGACCTGCTCGCGCTTGCGAGAATGGATAAAAAGACCGACACGCTCCGCGTCGAGCGAACGCATGTCAATGAGCTTCTGGATGTCATCCTCAAGCGTGTCCGCCCGCTTGCGCAGGACCATGAGGTTGAGGTTGTGTACGAGAGCTACCGTGATGTGATTGCCGAGGTGGACGGACCGAAGATTGTAACGGCCCTCACGAACATCGTGGAAAATGCAATCCTTTATAACCGTCCGCAGGGAAGCGTGTATGTAACGCTGAATGCGAATATGAATTATTTCTTCGTGACGGTGCAGGACACCGGTTACGGTATAGCGGAGGCGGATATTGCGCACATTTTCGAGCGATTCTACCGCGTAGATAAGGACCGTTCCAGAGAGACCGGCGGCACCGGTTTGGGACTTGCCATCACGAAAGAGATCGTCGTTGCGCACGGCGGTCAGATCAAGGCGTACAGCAAGGAAAATGAGGGAACAACCATCAGTGTGCGCATCCCTCTTACGAGAGCTCCGAAGAGCGGGAGGAAGGTATGAGAAAGCACGCAATCATCATCGGAATCCTTCTGCTGACGAGCCTGGCTTTGTGCGCCTGCGGCCGGACCCGCAAACCTTCGGAGGAGTATCCGTTTACGATTTACTATCTGAATACGAACGGAAAAAGTCTCACGGAAGTCGGGTATTCACCCTCTGCAGTGACTACGGATTCGTTGATCCGCGAATTGATCGGTCAGCTTCAGGTGTCCGGCAGCGACAGAGTCGCTCCGATTTCGGATTCCGTTGTCTATAAGGATATGGCATTTGCCGACGGTATCGTGACGATCACGTTCCAGTCGTACCGCGTGGAGGATCCCATCCGCGAGGTTTTGGTTCGTGCGGCCATTGTTCGCACGCTCTGTGAGCCCGATGCTGTGGACGGTGTGGTTTTCCGCGTGGAAGGAACTGAGCTTCCTCCGACGGAGGAGGTCATGCGCAGGGAGCAGTTTGTGACGACCCTCGATACGCCGTCGGAGCCGTTCCTTTTGAAACTGTATTTTCTGAATGAAAGCGGGACATCGCTTCGCCAGGTGGAGCGTCCCGTCGTTCTCGATGACATTAAAACCCGTGAGCAGTATATTCTGGAGATTCTGATCGCCGGCCCGGTTACATCCGAGGAGGGTGTTGTCGCGGTCATTCCTGCAAAGACGAAGATCCTCTCGGTGAGTACACGAAACGGAATCTGCCGCGTTGACCTTTCCAAGGATTTTGTGAGCGATTCGAAGTCCGTGCGCGGTGATTTGCTTGTGCAATCCATCGCCGATACGCTGATCGGAAATCTTGACTATATCGACGGCGTTGTGCTTTCGGTTGAGGGAAAGCATCTTACAAGCTACGGCGCGTACGAGCTGCCCGGCATACTGCGGAAGTCCGGAAACGAACCGTAGTCAGAAAGGAATTCTTGTGTGAAACGCCCGTTGTTCTGGGCGTCCCTCTGTGTTGTCGCAGGCATTTCCTGCGCGCTTCTGATGTCACTTACAATGACGGTCGGAATCGGCGCGCTCGTTTTGCTGTTTTCTGCCGTTTCGGCAATTCTGCGACGACTCCCCACAAAAAGTATCATCATTGCTTGTCTGTTTTTTGCGGGCGTATTGTACGGTCGTTTGTTTCTTGTGCGCGAAAATGCATGGAAGGAACGTTTTGCGGGAGAAACGGAAGTTTCTGCTGTCGTCACCGAGGTACGCGAAAAATGGTTTGCGGCAAAGCCTTGTGACGAGCAATCATGGTTTGCCGTTTTGGTGTATTGTAAGGAAAATGTGCCGGAGTACGGGGATTATGTCATCCTGAAGGCGCCGTTTGCAGAGATCGAGGGCCCGTCAAACGAGGGAGAGTTTGATGCGAGGGCATACTATCGGGGCATCGGTGTATTGCTCTTGGCAGGTGGATATGAGCCCACGGGAGAATCCACCGGCGGGATCAAAACCGCAATCGCAAGGCTTCGAAAGAAAACGGTTGATCTGCTGGAACGGATTTTCCCGGAGGAAACCCAGGGAATTGCCGCAGGGATTCTGTGCGGGGTTCGCGACGTGATGGACGAAGACGTCTATGAGCGGTATCGGGACCTCGGCATCGCGCATGTGCTTGCCGTGAGTGGTATGCACGTTGCGGCGCTCGGCGGCGCCGCCGTCTGGTTGTTTCGCAAATTCCTTCGTGCAGCCTATGCACGCCTTGCGGCTTCGGTGCTTTTGTTGATGTACGGCGTGATCGCAGGATTCCCGATATCATGCGTGCGGGCCGTGTTGTATTTTCTGTTCGTAAGTCTCGGACTTTGTTTAAAAAGAACTGCGGACAGAAGAACGGCTGTCGCTTTTCTGGCGGCGCTTGTGATGTTGAAAAATCCGGCGGTTTTGTTTCAAACCGGCTTTGTATTGTCATTTGCCTGTGCATTTGCGATCCTGCTGATCGCAGAAGGAAGAGAGGACATCAACCGGATCCTTGTTCGTCTTGCGGAGGAACCGAAGAAAGAGGTTGTCAGTAAGGCGGCGAAGGGCAATTTCATTGTCGAGGCACTTAAGTTTTCGCTGATGCTGCAATTTCTTTTGCTGCCGGTACAGGTGGGCACATTCTACCGGATCACGACGGTGGGATTTTTGCTGAATGCCGTCATTGTTCCCTTGCTTACAATGATCTTTTTATCCATTGTCGCCGGGGTTGCGATTGCAGGCGCAAGCGTAACGGCGGGACGCTTCGCCGCGGGGCCGGCGCATTTCGGCCTTTCGTTCATCAACCGGCTGACTGCGATGTGCCAAAAGCTGCCGGGAACGGTTTTGGTGCTCGGAAAGCCGACCTTGCTTCGGTACATGTTCTATGCCGTTGTTGCGGCTTCGGCAGCGTATCTTGTGTATCGGAGGCGCAGAGCGGCATATGTGTTGATGGCCCTTGGTTTTCTATGCTTTCTGCCGGTTCACTCCACGGAGTGCCGCATTGTAAATCTCGCGGTGGGACAGGGAGATTGCTGCGTAATCTTAAAAGGCGGATGCTGTATCGTGATCGACTGCGGAAGCTCTTCCCGGAAGGACGTGGGGGAGAAGATATTACAGCCGTTTCTTACGTACCACGGATATTCCGCGCCGGACGTGGTGTTCATCACCCATACGGACGCGGATCATTGCAACGGCATTGCCGACTTGTTTACAAAGGAATGGCGAAGAACTGCGGTGTATGTCTCTACGTATGAGGAAAACAGTGAATTTGCACTTAAGTTAAGAGATGCTGCAGGCCGGGAACCTGCGCGGATCGTACGGGGAGGAGAGGCCTTGACGGTTCCCTGCGGCATGCTCGCGGGGGAACTCCGGTTTGATATCCTGTGGCCCGCGGAAGGAATCCCTGATGAGGACCGGAATGCAACAAACCTGATCATTCATATGGAGGACCGGTACGGCGAAGCGGTGTTCACTGCCGATGCGGACGCGGGGACCCTGGAGAGCATCCTCGGAAAATACCCCGCGCTCCTTCACGCGTGCGAGTATTTAAAAGTAGCGCATCACGGGTCGGTATATTCGGTGTCGAGTGCATTTTACGAGAGTGTATCGCCCGAAGTTGCGGTTGTCTCGGTAGGAAAGAATACATACGGACATCCTGCGGAGGAGGTGCTCTCGGGGCTTGCCGATGCGGGTGCGGAAGTGTTTGTAACTCTTGCGGACGGGCAGGTGAGCAGCGTGATGAAACGGCGCGGCTTACGTGTTTCGACCTTTTTTGAGGGCAGGGGTAAATAGGGTTTGATTTTTGCGGCAAATGATGTTAAGATACTCATGAAATTTTACAGTCTAAAGGGTGTTGTTTCATGAAAGAAAAACGTTTTGTCGGTTTTTATAATCCCTCTGTGATCCTTACATACACAGGTGTGACTTTTGCATTTGTCAGCATGTATCTGGCGTGGAATGCGACGGAGCAGACAAGTTTTCGCTGGAGCATTTTCTTTTTGATGATCGCCGGATTGTGCGATATGTTTGACGGCACGGTGGCGCGGCTTGTGAAGCGCACGGAGCAGGAGAAGAAGTTCGGTATCCAGCTGGATTCTTTGTGCGACATCGTTTGCTTCGGCGTGACGCCCGCAACGATCGCATATATGCTCTTTCTGGGATCGGAGATGCGTTTTGTAGGCCTGATCGCAGGACTTGTGCTTACGATCTGCGGTGTCATCCGTCTCGCGTACTTCAACGTGACGGAGGAGGAGCGCCAGGCGGAGACGGACGAGCGCAGAGAGTACTATCAGGGCATGCCCATCACGGCTTCCGCAATCGGTGTTCCGGTTGCGTATATCGCCGGCCGCATTCTCGGAATGATCTTCGGTGTGGAGTCGGTCCTGCCGGTGTTCTTCAGTGCATTTATGCTGTTCGTGGCATTTTTGTATATCTTTAATTTCCCGGTGCGCAAGCCGCACAAGAGGGGAATGATCATCATGATCGTATGCAGTCTCGCATTGTTTGCAGGAGTATTGATCGTATGACACGCAACTACTATTATACGGAATCGAATTGCTATTTAGATCGGGATGGCCGGGAAGTGCCCATCCCGATTTCCAATAATCGGCTTATTGAGACGATGTTTGCCCATCTTCCCACCAGGGCGATCATGAAGTTTGTCTCCGCGGCATGGTTTGCAAATCTGGAGCGGCTTGTGTTAAAGTCGTTCTTTTCTGCATTTTCCGTCACGCACTTTGTGCGCAAGAACGGAATCCGCCTCTCGGAGTACAAAAAGAAGAAGTACACGTCATTTCAGGATTTCTTCTGCCGTGAGATCAAGCCGGAGAGCCGGCCGTTCACGGTTTCGGAGGATGCGCTTTTGTCGCCCTGTGACTGCAAGGCCAGCGTGTACCGGATTTCCGAGGATTACAGCTTTGCCATCAAGGGCGTTCCCTACACGGTTGGTGAGTTGCTGACGGATCCTGCGGAGAGCCACTTCTTTAACGGGGGATTTCTGTTCCTTCTTCGCTTAAGCCTCGACGATTACCATCATTATATGTATCCGATCACCGGCGGAAAGACTGCGGACCGCGTGATTCCCGGCAAGCTGATGACGGTGCATCCGATGATCCACAAATATGCGGCCGTCTATCGGGAAAATGCTCGCCGCTATTGCCTGATCTTCAATCCGAACACGAAGCAGTATGTGGGCGTGATGCAGGTCGGGGCCCTCGGCGTCGGCAAGATCGTCAACGATCAACCGGGGCCTGCGGATGTCGTTCAGGGACAGGAGCAGGGACATTTTGAATTCGGCGGATCCACGATCTTAGTGCTTGTGCCGGGCGGAAGCTACATGCCGAGCGCGGATCTTTTGGCAAACACGAAGGCCGGTTATGAGACCGTCGTAAAGATGGGAGAGAGAATCGGAACCCTTCCTGCGGACTGCAGAGCGCAGTTTACGGTCGAGGGTGACGATATTATCATGGAATAGGCTGCTTTGCAACCACAAACAGTATGTGAAATATCTTGAGGGAAACAGGTATGAACACGATCCGGGAGGACCTTAAATCAGGGAATCTTCGAAGGTTCTACGTTCTGACCGGAACGGAGGACTACCTTCGGCGTGTCTACCTGAGCCGGATTTCGAAGGCCCTTCTGCCGGAGGAGGACACCATGAACCGGGTCGTCTTCGAGGGCGCCAAGGCAGATCCCATGGAGGTTCTGGAGACGGCGGTGACATTGCCGTTTCTTGCGGAGCGAAGAGTGATCATCCTGCGGGATACGGGGTGGCTAAAGACCTCATGCGCGCTTGCGGATCATCTTGAGGAGATTCCGGATACTACCTATTTCATCTTCTCCGAGAAGGAATGCGACAAAAGAAACCGTCTTTATAAGTATATCGAGGAAAACGGACATATTGCGACCTTTGAGCCGCTGCGGGAGACCGATGCGGTGACATTTGCCGCAACGCTTCTCAAACGGGTGCAGCTTTCCATCTCGGATGCGGATGCCAGACTTTTGGTGGACATTACCGGCGGAGACCTCACGGCGATCACCAACGAGGTCGACAAGCTTGCGGCATATTGCTACGGGCGGGACGAAGTGCGAAGAGAGGATATCTTGACGCTTACGACTGCCATCACCCAGGGGCAGATGTTTAAGATGATCGATGCGATCGTCGCCAAGAACCGGAAGTCCGCGGTGTCTTTATACCGTGAGCTTTTGACGGCGCAGACGCCTCCGGCGCTGATCCTTTATAATCTTACCAACAGTTTTTACCAATTCTCCCTGGTACTTCGAATGCAGAGAAAAGGATTGTCCTCGGTGGACATAGGTTCGCAGCTTAAGATGAGCTCCTACGTGGTCGGCAAATACCTCAAGGTCAGCAAGGCGGCTTCCATCGATGCGGTTACCGCGGCGGTTGCCTACGGAGCAGAGCTGGAAGCGAAAGTAAAGAACGGATCGATGCCCGATCGAATGGCTGTGGAGCTGTTTTTGATGAAACAGTGCGGGAATGGTTGACTTTTTTGAATTTTTCTATTGACAGACACAGAAAAGTATAATAGAATGCTCACGGTGTGTTCAGAGCGTCCGTGTCCGGATCTGTGCACAATTCATGCGAAGAACCAGACTACGTACAGGAGGTGTGAAGATGGCAAACATCAAATCTGCGAAGAAGAGAATTCTTGTTATTGAGACGAAGACTTTGCGCAACAAGATTATCAAGTCGAAGATTAAGACCCTGACCAAGAAGGTTGACGCTGCCGTGGCTGCCGGCGACAAGACTCAGGCTCAGAGCAATCTTACGACCGCGATCGTTGCGATCGACAAGGCTGCCGCTAAGGGCATTTTCCATAAGAATAATGCCGCAAGAAAAGTTTCCAGACTTCAGCGTGCGGTCAATAAAATGGCTTAATGTTCGTATGAACGGCGGGACAGAGCAATCTGGCCCGCTTTTTTTCTTGCTTTTGCCGCAGGCGTTTTTACTTAACAAAAACGCCCCGGACGAATCCGGGGCGCGATGCGCAGGAGAAGGGATTTGAACCCTTGCGCCGGTGTTACCGACCTACTGGTGTTCGAAGCCAGACCCTTCAGCCTCTTGGGTAC
>CACZRV010000129.1 GCA_902783725.1 uncultured Lachnospiraceae bacterium
GAAGAAGGTTTACGGAGACAAGGATCCCGAGCTCACCGCTGAAACAACCGGTGTCTTCGGAGATGACAAGCTTACATACGAGATTACAAGAGAGACCGGCGAGAATATCGGAGCATACGGTATCAACGTCGGCGGCGACGAGGCGCAGGGCAATTACGTTGTCTCCTACGAAGGCGCGGAGTTCACGGTTGAGCGGAGAGAGATCACGGTCAAGGCCGATGATATCGTGAAGACCTACGGCAAGGGAGATCCGGAGCTTACGGTGACCATCGAAAACATGCCCGGGGAATACACCGTATCCCTTGAGGAAATCCTTAAGGCGGCTTTCGTCGGTGCTCCGATTGCGAACTTCTCGGTTCGTCTTCCGGGAACCCTTCGCCCGCTCGGAAGAGAAGACAAATCCGTGAACTACAAGGCTTCCGCCGGTACGGACGTGATCCGCTTCACCGTTTCCCGTGAGGAAGGCGAGGACGTCGGAAAATACAAGATTACCGTGACCGGTGAGGAGATCCAGGGCAATTACAAGGTTGCATTTGCCGAAGGAACTTTTGAGATCGTGACGGCCAGCAACCTGGAGCTTACGAACCTTACGCCGAAGAGCGTGGTTTACGACGGCAAAGAGCATCCGCTTGAGGTGGAGGCGTCCGTTGCCGCCGGCACAAAGATTGAATACAGCACAGACGGCGGGAACACCTGGTCGGCAAATGCGCCGTCTCTTACGAATGCGGGGACCGTTAAGGTCAAGGTGCGTGCCGCCAATCCCAACCTCGGTGACGCAGATCTCGACGTGGAGTTCACCATTGAGCCCAAGGCGGTTACGGTTCGTGTGAAGGATGCTTCCAAGAAGGCCGGCGAGGCTGATCCTGCATGGGAGACCGAGACCGAGGGTCTTTTGGGAAGCGACAAGGTTGCATTTTCCGTCGCTCGCGCTGCCGGCGAAGACGTCGGCGAGTACGCCATCAAGGCGTCCGGCGAGGCGACCCAGGGCAATTACACCGTGACCTTCGTGGACGGCAAGCTCACGATTACCAAGGCGAGCGGGGATGTGCCGTCGCCGAAGACGGCGGACACGACGCCCATCGTGCTTCTTGCGGCTGTCCTGCTCGCAGCGCTCACCACCGCTGCACTTGCCGCTCGGAAACGCCGCGAATCCGCGGAGTAGGGGGAGGATACCATGATTGATTTTGATGAAGAACTCAAGAAATATACGCCGAACATGGAGATCAGCGAGGCGGAGGAGGCGGTCTTAAGCCGCGAGATCACGGATGCTGCGGATGTCATTGAGCGCATTTTGCAGGAGCGCAAAGAGTTGAAGTAACCCCGGGAGGTAGGTATGATTTGTCCGAAGTGTGGCGCAAACATGATCCTCTCAAGGGGCGTGTGCGCCAAATGCGGCTACGACATCGAGGTCAACCGTCTCACGAGGCGGTACTCCTGCTATTTCTATAACAGGGGCCTGGAGCGTGCCCGCAATCGCGACCTGTCCGGTGCGGCGGATATGCTGCGGAGGGCGTTGAAGGTCAACAAGAAAAATGTTGACGCCAGAAACCTTCTGGGCTTGGTATATTTTGAGACCGGTGATCCGGTGTCGGCGATCCAGGAATGGATCATCTCCAAGAGCTTCCTCGAGGAGGGTAACCCGGCGGTTCGCTATCTGGAGACGCTGCATGCGAATCCCGCGAAGCTGGACAACCTGAATCTTGCAATCCGCAAATACAACGGTGCGGTGGACGCGGTGGCGCACGACGGCTTCGACCTGGCGCTGCTGCAGCTGAAGAAGGCGGTCAGCCTGAACCCGCATTTTATCCGCGCATGGCAGATGCTGGCGCTTGTATATATGCGCAGCGGCCATATGGACAAGGCCCGCGAGTGTCTGAAGAAGACGCTGACGATCGATGCGACCAACACGGTGTCGATGGGATATCTTCGCGCAATCCGCGAGATGTACCGCGAGAACCGCCGCATGAAGATCTCCGAGACGGAGGAGGACGAGAAGAGCGAGGCCCCGGTGCTTGCCACCGGCGGAAAGACCTACACCTCCTATCTGGAGGAGCAGGACCGCATCGATTATAAGGTGCTGCTGTCGCTTTTGGCGGGACTTTTCCTCGGAATCCTGGTGGTGTATGTCCTCGTGATCCCCGGCGTGAAGGCCGGCATGAAGGAGGACTTCAAGGAGACGCAGGGCGAGTACGCCGAGCAGATGTCGCAGTACTTAAGCGACATCGATTCCCTCGAGAAGGAGACGCAGTCGCTGCGCAACAAGATCGAGCTTCAGGAGGGCGCGCTGGAGGCCAACGAGGCGGAGCTTGAGGAGCTGCGCGACAAGGCCGGCGGCATCAACGTGTTCAACATGACCGCCTACTACCTCAACCTGAAAAAGAAGGGGACGGCCTCGAACGACGAGCTCTTCATTCTGCAGAAACGCATCAAGGCGGTCTCGGAGGAAGAGTTGAAAAACGAGTCCGCAAAGGCGATCTACGACCGCGTTATCGCCGATTATCCTTCCGCGCTTACGGTGACCATGACAAGCTCGGAGCTCTTCGATAAGGGCAAGGCGCTGTATGACGCAGGAAATTATACGAGCGCTCTCGAGTACTTCATTTACTCCTACGAGAAATCCGCGGATAATGAGAAGAACATGTACTACCTGGCCCGCACGTACCACCAGACGGGCGACAAGGTCTCGGCGCTTCGCACCTACACGGAGTACCAGGAGCGTTTCCCGGAGGGCGAGAACTACAAGAGCGTTTCCGGCTATATCCAGCAGCTGCAGTGATACGCGCTGAAAATGCATTTTTCGAATAATTCACACGGGGCCCGCTTCCGACGCGGGTCCTTTTTTGTTGCCGCGGCGTGAAAACGGAAGATGCAGTGGAAATGGCGTTATGCATGTGCTACAATAAGGGGAGAACTCCGGAAGACCGGAGAATCAAGGGGGGTGCAACTATGATAGCAGCAGCAATTATTCTTTTTGTGTTTGCAGCGTTGTTTTTTGTGATCGGGGGAAGCATTTACCGCGGCAACACGAATCTGATCATCAGTTATCATCAGGAAAAAGTGAAGCCGGAGGAGCGAAAAGCCTACGGCAGGGCGTTCGGAAAGACCATTCTGGTGCTTGCCTGCGCCCTCACGGTGAGCGGGATCATTTTGCTCTTCGGAGATGCGAAGGCGGTCAAGATCGCGTCGCTGTGCGTTTTCGGCGCGGGCTTTGTGCTGTTCGCGGTGCTTCTTGCCGTCGTGCAGAAGAAGTACAACGGGGGCATGTTCTGACAGGGCGGAGCACGCGCGGCGCCGCGCGACGTTTTGAAAGAGTAAGACTTGTGAGGCAAAGGCAATGACGATTCGGGAGTTCGGGCCGCTTTCCGCGCCGTACGTTTTGATCGAACCGGTCGGGGACCATGACCCGGACGGAATCGAGGCGGAATATAACAAGATCCGGCAGCGTGCGGACATCGAGTTTCGGCTGGTAACGGTCACGGTGGACAACTGGAACCGGGATTTGTCGCCGTGGAAGGCGCCGGCGGTCTTCGGAAAGGAAGACTTCGGCGACGGTGCGGAGGCGCTTTTAACGGCGGTGCTTTCCCTGTGTGAGGACCGGAGCAAAACCTTCATCATCGGCGGCTATTCCCTCGCCGGTTTGTTTGCGCTGTGGGCCGCGACCCGCACGGACATTTTCTGCGGCGTTGCTGCAGCGTCCCCGTCCGCATGGTTCCCGGGATTTACAGAGTACCTTCGGGATTGCGGAATGTCGCGTGGGACGGTCGTAAGCTTAAGCCTCGGCGACCGCGAAGCCCGGACCCGCAACCCCGTCATGTCCACCGTCGACACCCGCATCCGCGAGATTCGCGACATTTTGCAGGAGCAGGGCGCGGACGTGACGCTTACGTGGAATCCGGGGAATCATTTTGCGGAGCCCGACATACGCACCGCCAGAGCCTTTGCCGAGGTGATCCGGCGCCTCGCGGGCACTTGAACATACATCGGAAAAACATCGGAACGGATGTCTCGAAGAGGAGGCATCCGTTTTTTGTTCGAAAAATGCAGTTGACAAAAGAAGGGTAATATGTTACCATTATGCAAAACGGTAATATATTACTATTTTTCGGGAGAAGTGTTATGGTCATTGAAGATGTTGTAAAAAGCGGCAAAATTGACTTCACGGGGATACCTTCAAATTATTACCTCCTCGGACTGCTGAGCGCATTTGAAAACCGCTTTCAGGCGGTGGCGGACAATGCGATGAAGGAGATCAGCTGGAAGCAGTTTTTCGCCGTGATCTGCGTCAGTATGTGCAAGGAGCCTCCGACGCTCCGCGAACTCTCGGACATCCTCGGCAGCTCCCACCAGAACGTGAAACAGATCCTTCTCAAACTGGAGAAAAAGGACTTCATCCGCGTGGAGACGGACCCTTCGGACAAGCGGAAGCAGCGCGTTGTGCTCACGGACCGGTGCAGGGCATTTTGCGCGAAAAATGATGCGATGAGCCGGCAGCTGATGGGAACCATGTTTGCGGGAATCCCGGAGGCGGACATACAAACGACAATTCAGACAATTACAAACATTGAAAAAAACCTCCGCGGGCTTGAAGAGCCCTGCGAGAGGCAGTAGACAGGGAGACATATATGAGCGGGATCATTTTATACAAATCAAAGTACGGCGCCACGAAGAAGTACGCCGAATGGATTGCGGAGCGCACAGGCTTCGCCTGCATCAAAACGGACGAGGCGGACGTGAAGAAA
>CACZRV010000130.1 GCA_902783725.1 uncultured Lachnospiraceae bacterium
GCACCGCTCGCACGAAGCGGGTGATGGGAATCGAACCCACGTGTCTAGCTTGGAAGGCTAGTGTTCTACCATTGAACTACACCCGCACAGTGTTCGGAGGGCTGCCTTTGGATCGGGGTGACAGGATTTGAACCTGCGACCTCCTGATCCCAAATCAGGTGCTCTAGCCAAACTGAGCCACACCCCGAATCAGAAGCAAGTCAAACAATAACATAAACCACCGACAATGTCAACTAAAAAAATCAAAAAACTGCGGTAAAACAGCATTTTTCGCAAAGGTTTCAAAGTGCTGCGCGGATTCGCTTTACGGCAGCCATTTCAACGTTGCCGTCACGTCCTTCCCGCACACATCCAAAACGACGTACGTCCGCCTGCGGTCCGCCTGACGCGGCAGCTCCAGGCTCCCCGGATTGATGTACCAAATCCCGTCGTCCTCCTCGATGAGCGGCTTGTGAGTGTGGCCGAACAGCACGATGTCGCAGTTGTTCTCCATCGCCGTGTAGCGGAACAGTACAAGCCCCCCGTGCACCTGCCGCTGCCCGTGCAGGATCAAAAAGCGGTGCCCCTCCCGCTCGACGACGAGCTGTCTGGGAAGGTCCGTGAAGAAATCATTGTTGCCCTCGACGATGGTGACCGCGCCGGAAAATGCTCTCCGAAGCCACTCTTCGTCCGACCGGCCGATATCGCCGCAGTGCACAAGCCAGTCGGCGGTGCGGGCGTCCTCCGTGGTCAGCAGTTCCTCCATGCCGTCCCGCCGCCCGTGGGTATCGCTGAGTACCAAAATCCGCATGACACTCTCCTGTCGTCTCCGCGCTCTTAAGCGTCGGCGTGGTTGTTTAAGAGGCGGTCGCGCATCAGGCGAAGCGCAACGCCGCGGTGACTGATTGCATTTTTCTGCTCCGGCGACATTTCCGCACTGGTCATGCCGAACTCCGGAACGAAGAAGATCGGGTCGTAGCCGAAGCCGTTGGCACCGGCCGGCTCATACGCGATCTCGCCCTCGAAGGTGCCGCGCACAACGTCCTCTCTGCCGTCCGGCCATGCGCACGCGATGGCGCACACGAACCGGGCCGTCCGCTCTGCGGGAGCCGCATTGCGGAGTGCGTTGATGATCGCACGGTTCTTTACTTCGTAGCTGGTGTCCTCCCCTAAAAAGCGCGCGGAGAAGATTCCCGGAAGGCCGCCGAAATAGTCGACCTCGATTCCCGAATCGTCCGCCATCGCCATGCATCCCGCGAGCTTCGCGACGGCACGCGCCTTGATGAGGGCATTTGCCTCAAAGGAATCGCCGTCCTCGACGATGTCCGCCGAAATGCCCGCCTCCCGCATGGAGACCACATCATAGCAGTCACCGAGGATTGCACGGATCTCCTGCATCTTATGTTCGTTGCCGGTCGCGAAGATCAACCTGCTGCGCTTGGCCATGTCACACCTCCGAATTGCCGGGACCGCCCGCCTTCGGCGGCTTCGGGCCCAGGAACTGGTAAAAATATGTCTTGATCATACCGTTGTAAATCTTGCGGTTCCGGTCGGCCTTGCGCCCCAGATACCGCTCCGCGTCCTCGTAGGACGTGATCAGATACATCGACCACGAATCCAGCCCGCGGTACGCCTCACCGATCTGCCGGTAGAGCTCGGGAAGATCCTTGCGATCCTCCAGGCGCTCACCGTAGGGCGGGTTTGTCACAATGAAACCGTACTTCTTCGGGTGGTGCAATTCCTTCACCGCCCGGACCTGCATATGAATATCCGAAAGTACGCCGGCCGACTCCGCGTTCGCACGGGCGATGGAGATCGCGTCGCGATCGATGTCATAGCCCTGGATGGAGAGCGTTCCGTCCCTGCGAACGCCGTCCTCCGCCTCCGTGAAGGCGTCTTTCCACAGCTTCTCCGGAATCCTCTCACGGTACGACTGCGCGCGGAATGTGCGCTTCGCGCCGGGAGCTATATTTCTCGCGATCATCGCAGCCTCGATGGGGATCGTGCCGCTTCCGCAGAACGGATCCACCAGAATGCGCCCCGCGTTCCACGGGGTGAGCGACAAAAGCGCCGCCGCCAGGGTCTCGCTGATGGGAGCCTTTCCGACCAGCTTGCGGTAGCCGCGCTTGTGAAGCGACTCGCCCGAGGTGTCGATGCCGATCAGGAAGGTATCCTTGATCACCGAAACCCGGATGGGATACTCGTTGCCCGTCTCCGGGAACCACGAGATGTGGTATTTGCCCTTGAGGCGCTCAACGATCGCTTTCTTCATGATCGACTGGATGTCCGAGGTGCTGAAGAGCTTGCTCTTGACGGACGTCGCCTTGGTGACCCAGAATCTGCCGTCCGCGGGGATGATATCCTCCCACGGAAGCGCCGCAGTCTTCGTAAACAGCTCCTCGAAGGACTCGGCGGTGAACTCGCCGACCTTCCAGAGAATGCGCTCCGCCGTGCGCAGGAAAATGTTTGCGCGGCAAAAAGCGCTCTCGTCCCCGGCGAACGTCACACGTCCGTCCTCAACGCGAACGATCTCAAGCCCGAGCTTTGTGATCTCCTGCTTCAACACCGCCTCCAGCCCGAAATGGCACGGCGCGACAAATTCATACTTTCCCATAGTCCACCTTTTCCTGTCAATGCAACAAAGGGGACCGCTGTTTGCGATCCCCTGTATCCGTGCGTGAGAAGATTCGAACTCCCGACACCTTGGTCCGTAGCCAAGTGCTCTATCCAGCTGAGCTACACGCACACGTCTTGACGA
>CACZRV010000131.1 GCA_902783725.1 uncultured Lachnospiraceae bacterium
AAACGAACGGTGATATAGTGTACGAGTGAACGGCAAGAAAACAGTCGACGGTTTGTTGAAAGGAGGATTCCCCATGGAAGTTCGTACTGGTATTCAGATTCAGAGAACACCCGGAGAAGTCTGGAGGCTTCTCACGGATGCGTCGGTGCTTCCGCGTTGGAGCGGCATGCCGGTGGAGGCAGCAGAGTTTCGCGAGGGCGGTTACCTGCGGCTGGCGGCGATCGGAACGATCCCTGCGGCCAACATTGCGATCACGGCGTTTGAGCCCGAAAAGAGGCTGGCATTTGCCGGGCAGTGGCTTGACGAAATGTACACGATTTCCCCGGCGGCGGGAGGCTGCATTCTCGAAAAATGTGTCCTCGGAAAGAACGGTGTCTCCTTCGAAGCTGAGGCGTACCAGAGTGAACTTTCCCGTCAGCAGGGCTTTCTTGCGGCTTTTAAGGCGGTGGCGGAGCAGCAGCCTGTAATTTCCGCGCCGAAGAAGAGCGGAAGAAAGTGGGCGATTGCAGCGGCCGTCCTGGCGGTCCTTGCGGTGGTCGGTGTCTGCGTATGGTTCTTCGCAATCAAGCCGAAGCTGGAGGAGAAGGACAGGCGTGAGCGCTATTCGAAAGGCGTTGAAGCCATTAAGGACGGTAAGTACGAGCAGGCGAAAGAGATTTTCGACGAGCTCGGAGACTATAAGGATTCCGAGAGCAAACTCGCGTATGCGGACAAAGCCGTTACATACCAAAAGGCGATGGAGAAGGTGAACCGTGCGGAGTTCCGCGAAGCGAGGGAGGTACTTGCCAAGCTGGATGGTTTTGAGAATTCCGCAGAGCTGATCGCACAGTGTGACCGCGGCATCGCTTATGAGGAAGCGACGGCGTTGTGGGCGGAAGGCAAATGTTGGGAAGCCTATGAGAAGTTCCTTACTGCAGGCGATTACCAGGGCGCGTCCGGGCAGGCGAAGCGCTGCAAAGTGGATGCCATACGACAGGATGTTCAGGAACTCATGGACGCCGGAAAGTACGAGGAGGCACTGGAGAAGCTCAATTTGTCCGAGGCCGGCGACATTTCGGACCGAGCCACCTTAAGGAGAGAATGCCAGAACGCTCTGGATTATGAGAAAGCCCTTGCGCTGTACAAAGAGGAAAAGTACTACAGTGCCAGCACTGCATTTTCCAAACTCGGTTCCTACAAAGAGTCGAAGAGTTATCTCGCCAAATGCGTCCAGCCCAAGCCGTCAACAAGGGAGATGTATCATAACAGTGCATACTCGGGGAATGCGGTTTCGCTGAAGATTCAGCCGCCGACGAACGACGGTTCCTGCACATTTTTTAAGATTTATAAGAAGTCCGGCAGCGAGGAAATCCTTGTTTTGAGCGCATTTATCGCCCAGGGACAGAATATTACGGTGACGATGCCGGCAGGCGATTACATCTTTAAGGCAGCGTACGGAACGGGAGACTGGTACGGTGAGAAGGAGATGTTCGGAAGCAAAGGCACGTACCAGCGCCTGAAATCCTCCGACACAAGCGATATCTTCACTGTTTCGGGCGGCAGCTACACGCTTACGCTGCGTGCTTCCACGGGCACCGGCAACGTCGGCACAAAGAGTGAGAACCGCGATAATTTCTGATTGTTGTAAGAGCGCATTTTCATAAATGCGCTCTTTGCGATGCCGTTCGCGTAATGACAGGATGTGTCCGAGGAGAGATTTGCTGTCCCGGTGGTAAGAATATATTTTTTATGCTGCAGAAAATAGACGTGGAAGCAGCGCAGGCAAAACCTTCTTGATTTTGTCTGCGCCGGATGGTATGATATAGACACGAGATATGTGAGGCAAAGGCGTTTCACCCCGATGGGGCGAAGCGCCTTTTTGTTTTGAAAGGAGTAAAGGATGGCGGCGTTTGATAAGGTGAAAAGCGGAATTCCGGAGATGGACGAGGCGCTTGATCATATACGGCTCGGCGACAATGTTGTCTGGAGAGTGTCGGACCTTTCGGAGTTCCGGCTGTTTATGGAGCCCTATGTCCGCCAGGCGAAGGCGGATAAGCGCAATATCATTTATTTTCGCTTCGCAAGCCACGAGCCGCTTGTGGAGGACTGCCCGGAGGTAAAGACCATTGAGGTGCCGCTTAACCACCGGTTTGAGAATTTTACGATGGACATTCACAACCTGATCGAGCGGGAGGGAAAGGACGCTTTCTATGTGTTCGACTGTCTGTCGGAGCTGCAGACGGCGTGGGCCACCGATTTGATGATGGGGAACTTCTTCCGGGTCACCTGCCCGTTTTTGTTTATCCTTGACACGGTTGCGTTTTTCCCGATCATCCGGGGTAAGCACTCCGTTCAGGCCATCAACAAGATCCTGAACACGACGCAGCTGTTCTTTGATGTGTATTCCGATGCGAAAAATGTTTACGTCCGGCCCGAGAAGGTGTGGAACCGAAACTCGGACACGATGTTTCTTCCGCACACCTACAATCCGGCCTCGGGAGCGTTTCGGCCGATCCTGGACGGCGTTATTTCAAGCCGGTTTTACCAGACGCTGGGGCGCGCGCAGCGCTCCGCGGAGGAACAGTATTCCGACTCCTGGGACCGTTTCTTCAACCGGGCCAAGCTGCAGCATGAGGCCGGGATCGATGTGACGGAAGCCTGCTCGAGAATGTGCAACATCATGATGACCCGGGACGAGAAGATGCGGACGATGGTGAAGCGGAATTTTACGCCGGATGATTATTTTGCGGTGCGCGACCACATGATCGGGACCGGAATGATCGGCGGCAAGGCCTGCGGCATGCTTTTAGCGCGGGCGATCATCCGAAACCGCGAGCCCGACATCGACGAGGTGCTGGAACCCCACGACTCGTTTTACGTGGGGTCGGACCTTTACTACACCTATATTGTCGACAACAACCTGTGGGACATGCGCGTGCGGCAGCGGACGGACGAGGGGTATTTCACCTTGGCTGCGGAGTTTGCGGACAAGCTCAAAAACGGCCGCTTTTCGGACGCGATGTGCGAGCAGTTTATGCGGATCATCGAATACTACGGGCAGGATCCCTACATCATCCGCTCGAGCAGTATCCTCGAGGACGGCTTCGGCAATGCATTTGCCGGCAAATACGAATCGGTCTTCTGCGCAAACCGCGGTACGCTTGAGGAGCGTCTCGAGGAGTTTGACAAAGCTGTGAAAACAGTGTATGCGAGCACGATGAGCCTGTCCGCCCTCGATTATCGCAAGCGCCGCGGACTTGACAAGCGCGATGAGCAGATGGCACTTTTGATCCAGCGTGTCTCGGGCTCGTATTACGGGCGCAACTACATGCCCTGTGCGGCAGGGGTCGGCTATTCCTACAGCCCTTACCGGATCATGAAGGAGAGTGATCCGACGGCGGGAATGCTGCGGCTTGTGATGGGCCTCGGAACCTCCGCCGTGGACCGGACGGAGGGCTCGTACCCGCGGATCGTGAACCTCGATGAGCCGGAGCGCACGCTGTACTCCTCCTCGGCGGACAAGCATAAGTTTTCCCAGGGGAAGGCCGAGGTCATCGATATGAGCGAGCATGTGCTCACCAGGCGAAGCTACGACGAGCTCGCTCCGGACATCCCGAAGTACCTTGAGAAAATCCTTCTGGAGCATGATTTTGATGCGGAGCGCCGGCTGCGTGAGATGGGGCGCGAGCGTGAGATCAAGTTCATTTCGTGCCGCGGTCTGGTAAAAAATGAGACGCTGATGGACCAGATGCGCCGAATGCTTCGATGCATCCAGGATGAGTATGAATACCCGGTGGATACGGAGTTTACGATCAATCTGTCCGAGAACGGCGAATACTCGGTGGACCTTCTGCAATGCCGTCCTTTGCAGGTGCAGAAGGGAAAGGAAGGGACAACGGTGCCTACGGATATTCCGGCGGACCGGATTTTCCTGGAGAGCAGAGGCTCCTCCATGGGAATCTCGAAGGCCTCGTCCCTCGACCTTGTGGTCTGGGTCGATCCGATCCGGTATTACAACATGCCGTACAAGGACAAAATTCTCGTGGCGCGGCTGATCGGTAAGATCAACTGGAAATACCGTGACTCCGGCAAGCACATGATGCTGATCGTTCCGGGGCGTGTGGGAACCACTTCGCCGGAACTCGGGGTGCCCACCGCATTTTCCGACATCAGCGCCTTTGAGATCATCTGCGAAACCGAGGAGTCCAAGGCGGGATACAACCCGGAGCTTTCGTACGGAAGCCACATTTTCCAGGATCTCGTGGAGGCGGAAATCCTGTATACCGCGGTGTTCCATGACGGCAAGACGGTGCACTATCATCCCGAGATGCTGGAGGCCTTTCCGGACATTGTTGCGGAGCTGGACCCGGTCCCGGAGGTCACGGACATCGTGCATGTGTACGACGTCTCGGGCGGCGGCTGTGATGTCTACATCGATGTGGCGGAGGAGCATCTCCTGATTTCCTGCACGGGAAAATGACAACATAAACAATCTCCGGCAAGAAATAATACATTGTTTCCGCTGTGTTCCGGATGATAGAATTGCCATGGTGGATTATCACAAACAATAGTTTATTGCGC
>CACZRV010000132.1 GCA_902783725.1 uncultured Lachnospiraceae bacterium
ATGTCCGCGATACCGTTGCGGAGCATTCCCGGAAGCTTCGGCTGATACTGATATCTTGCTTTTTGAAGAGGGGAAAGATTCATACAGTTACTCCTTTTTCATGTCGTCATACTTGTAGGGCCCGTCCGCCCGCGCACTGCGGAGCCGTTCAGAACCCATTTGATGTGTATTTTATATCATTTTTCGGAAAATGTAAAGTGCGCTTTTCACTCTTCCCCGTCCAACCCGGCATTGTACATTTCGGTGATTTTGGCGTTGGCCTCCTCGCCCTCTTTTTTCCTGCGCCATGCGTCAATCTCGGCGCAGATGGCAAGGGCCTCGTCCACAACCTCCTCCGCATGCCGGGGCTTTGCGTGATGCAGATACGCCGTCATCCGACGGATCGCCCCTGTCCCGGCGAGCTGCCTGGCCAGCAGCACCGCAAGCTCCTCCGAATGCCCGAGTGACATCATCGCCGTGATCAATTCCTCCCTCGCCCTGAGCCACTCCGTTCGACCGTCCGCCATACCAAAAACCTCCTGTTTACTGCTTTCTTTCACTCCGTTTTCAAGGCTTCCGCACACTCTTATCCCTAAGCTCGATCCGGTCCAGAATGCCCTGCACACCGATGTTTTGATGCGTCAGGTACATCCGCATGACATTTTCGACAAATGCGGCGTCCGCGCCGCTTTTGCGGCAGATCTTTCCGATGTCGTACCCGCGGTCGATCATCTTCACGATCCCCGAAACCAACATAAGCCGGTCGTCAGAGTCCGGCGTATCTCCCGAAGTGCCGCAAGAGCCCGAACAGCCCGAAACCGCGTCTGAGACGCCCGACGGACTGCTGCCGCCACCATCCGCGGCGATCACTGCGGCCCGCGCGTGCCCGTAATACACTCTCTTCGGTTTCCTTGCCAGAATGCGTTCCCAGCTCTCCCCGATCACCGTGCCCCGGTGCATCTCCAGCTCATACAGAGGGTTCAGGTCCCCGACAAACACCGAACCGTCGTCCAACAACAGCGAGATGCTGTCATCGCTGTGGCCGGGCGTGAGAACAACCTCGCCGTCGATACCGATTTCCGCGAGGATCCGGCGGCTTTCCGCCGGTGAAAACACGCGCACGGAAGCGTCGACGACGGGCACGAAGGTTGCATTTTTCTCCTTTGCGAAAACGTCGTCCGCCGCGTGGAGGAAGGGCACCTGCACGCTCGCCGCAAGGATGGTTGCACCAAAGCTTGCAATCTCCTGGGCGATGCCCATGTGATCCGGATGAAAATGCGAGATCATCACGAAGTCAATACCCTGCACCGGCACAGAAAGCTCGCCGCAGGCGCGGCAAAACGCGGAAAATGTGCCCGCCCAGCCGGTGTCAAACAACAGCCGACCCCGCGCGCCCTCGATCAGGTAGGTGTTTGTATTTGCGTAATGAAGCTCGTGGATCTTCATCGGGAGCCTCTCCTTTCCCGGAAAAAACGGCAGCCGAAAGCGCGAGCAATCAGCTGCCGAAGAAAGCGTTTGGTTGTAAGCTTACTAAGGTTATGCGACGATCCTCGTCACCGCAAGCGAGCCGAAGCGAACCTTGCCGGTCAAGTACAATACCGGTGCGGTGCCCTTAGACTCCGCGGTATCCTCGCCGAAGACCTCCGCAAGGTCGGCATCCGAAGCGTCCGCCGCGTCGCGTCCGTTCATCTTGAGCTTATTGGTCGGAATGTCAACTACACAGCAAAGCTTCATGTTCGAAGGAACCACGATGTTGACGCTGCCGAAGTAGCAGTTCAGATCGACGTTGACGTCGTGAGTCGGTGCCTCCGCCCAGGTGACCTTGAGCTTTCCCGCAAGGCAGGAAAGATAGGCGTTGTCCGTGTCGCTTCCGACACTGACCTCCTCGGAACCGAGTCCCACGGACTGCACAAGATTATTCTCCGACTCATGGTTCTTCAGCTTTTTCATACTCTTGCGCAGCAAAACAGTCATGCCGGCGAGCACCGTGCCGGCTACCGCAACGATTGCGCAGATAACCTTAAACAACGTCTTAAGCAAGCCGTGTTTCTTTGTTTTCTTCATACAACTACCCCCTTCGTTGTTTTATTTTGCGTATTATACCACAAAATAAAGCAAAAATCAATTCTCGCGGGATTTCTCGAAGGCGGCAACATAGTCATCTACTGTTTCTCCCGCTCAACATAACCGTACGCCGCTACCAGCGCCAGCAGCGCAAATCCGAAGTAATTGCCCGGCACATACTCGTAGGTTGACCCGTACCTTACCATCTCCATGAGTGCCAGAAGCGAGCACACCGTAGCGCCTGCTCCTGCCGCAAGTCCGACCCACAAAGCCCAACGGAACCGCTTTTTCGCAAGGTACAGGAAGAAAAATACCAGCAGCACCGCGGCCGCAATAATCGAGAGCAGAACAAGCCATTCCGCATTCTCCAGTCCTCTCGGCACCAAAGTCCGGTTGTTAAGGCTCTCCTGGAACTCCTTGAAATCCTTCCGGTACTTTTCCAGCGCCAGGTACCACACGACGCTGTTTACCACCGCCATCGCCGGGAAAAATCCCACATACGCCAGCCGTCTCGTCACCAGGATCACGATGTACGCCGCAAGCGAGACGACCACAAAGAGAAACGAAAGCCGTATCAGCATCCGGTGGTAATCACCCGCCGGCTGCAATCCCGAAAAATTCCGCAGTGAGTAGTTTCCCGACCGGAGGATCTCAAGCAACAGCCACCCGTTGACAACGATGCCGAGCAGAGCGACGATGGCCGTGAGAACATTGGCCGCGACGCCCTTTCTCTTCGGCTTCACAACCGGGAGCGCACTGTAGGCTACGGGTGCATATGCGGGCGCCGCTGCCGGTGCTGCCATTGCCGCTGCCGGTGCAGCCGTGACTGTTGCTGCTACGGGGTCCGCCGCTGTCGCTGCCGGAACCGAGCTCATCAGCGCAGGATCGGCCGCTTTTGCGGTGCCGTTCTGCTGATGCCATGCGGCGATCTCGGGATACATGTCCGCGAGGCGGCATACCGAGGGGCCGGATGCATTTTTCCTCGCGCGGTAGGCGTTGCCGATCGCGTCCGAACCCTTGTTCACCAGCGAACGCAGGACAAACCGAAGCACGATCACCACAACCGCCACACCGGCGATTATCAGAATTGCCATCATTGAATCATCCATGAAAATCCTCCTTCAGGAACCGTTAACGCTTCGGTTAGTGCTGCTGGATCGTGCCGCCCGAATAATCCGGGGACGTAACCTGCTGACAGATGTGATTGGTATCGTCGTAGGGATTCAGGAAGATCGCGTACTCCCCTTTGCGCCCCTTGATCGAGATATACCAGTCATACTCGCTCACCTGTCCGGTCTCCCGGTAGTACCAGTAGTGATCGTGCCCGCCGCGCAGCGCAACCGCGCGGTTGTAAAGGTCGGAGGGAATTTCATTTTTCGCGATGGTCGACTCCGTGCGGACGCCGACCAGGCGGTTTTTCTCAAAGAACAGCACGTACGAATTGCCGTCCGTGTAGTCAAAGCCGTTGTACATCATCGGAACCGTGGAATAATCCCAGGACATGAGCTCCGGGATCGTTCCGCCGACATAGTCGTTCAGCTCCTCATAGGTCATTCCGAACACGTCGTCGCGGACGGTCAGAATGCCGTTTACCATGGCAAATGACGTCCCGTCATCCGCCCGTACCGCCTGCGTGGGCGTCGGCGTAGCCGTGGCGGCAGGCTTCGGCGTTGTCGTCGGTTTCTTCGCCGGCGTCGGCGTTGCCTTCTTCGGTGTCGGCGTCGGCGTTGCCTTCTTCGGCGTCGGGGTCGGCGTGCTCACTGCTGCATACCTCGGCATGCGATAAGCCTCGTTGGAGAACAAAACATACCACACCGTAAACGCCGCCAGCAGGATCGTTCCGATGATCTCGATCAGGATGAGGGTTTTATTCAGGGGCTTCCCCTGCTTTTCGGGCGCCGCAGGCGCAACCGTGGCTACGGGCGCAGCCTCCGCTGCCGCCGCAGGCGCTCCCTCCTGCATGGCGCCGCACATATTACAAAACTTGCTTCCATCCGGCAGCTCCGCGCCGCATCGATAGCAAAACATACACAAATCCTCCCGGAAACACTAGATTATCGACGCTCTCGTCTTTACATCCGTCATAAACGTCCGCTCCACCACCGCGTTGTAATCGAGGGTGAGGATAGCCTTCTCAACCGTCGTCAGCGCTACGTTTGCGCCGATTCTCGCGGAATTGTATATGACGCCGTTGCGGCCCTTCCAGCGGTCCACCGCAAACCGGTAAGCCTGAATGCCGTCCGCCACGCTCCCTAAGGCCGTGAGTGAAGCTGTCATATTCCCGTCGGTGCTCTGCAGATACAGCTGGTTTCCCGAGGCGTCGCGCGCGACACTGATACCCTGCTGCGCCAGCACATTCACGTTGAGGGCCGTAAGCAGCGAATCCAGATTCGGCACCGTCGTGCGGAAAGTATTTTCCTGCAGATAGAAATCGTACGACCGCGCCCTGTTGGCGAGGCCGGTGTCAAAGAGGCGCCGGTTATTTTTCCCGATAGCCACTCCGACAACGATTGAAATCAAGATCACCAATCCGATGAGGACATAGACCCACCACATGTTATTGTTCCTCCTTATTTCATGCCGCCCTGCGACACTCTCGTCTCTATTCGGTCTCCCCGAGCAGCGCTTCGCCGAGCGCCTTGACGCGGTCATCAATCACCGCGAACACGATCTCCATCGCATACTCCGGAAAATCATTCAAAAAGTCGCGGCACGCCGCGATCGCCGTCCGCCACGCTCCGTCCACGGGATAGCCGTAAATCCCCGAGGAAATCAGCGGAAAACCGATGGAATGCAGCCCGTTCTCCTTCGCCAGCAAAAGCGACTGCCGGTACGCGCTGTATAAAAGCTTCTGCTCGTTTTTTCTTCCGCCGCTCCAGATCGGTCCCACCGCATGGATCACATACTTCGCGGGAAGCCGGAATCCCGGTGTGATCACCGCCGAACCGGTCGGACAGCCGCCGATCTTTCTGCAGGCCGCGGTCATCTGTGCCGATCCCGCCCCGCTGAAAATATGCCCGCACACACCGCCGCCCTCGTCCAGCCGGTCATTTGCCGCATTGACGACAGCGTCGAGCGCAAGGTTTGTGATACCGATCTTTTGAATTGTTATGGAACTCATCAAGACCTCCTATAATCGATTCGCATGTAACCTCAAAACAAGCTTATTATTTCATCATACTACAATGCTCTGGGCGGAGCCCAGAGCATTGTACGAATGTTTTAAATAATTCCACAGTCTGTCGCTTCTATTCGGTACGATTAAGCGCCTCTACAATCTGTTCAGCTATTGCCCTTGCCAACAAAGGAGGCACCGCATTTCCAACTTGCGTACATTGAGGAACCTCGCTTCTTCTTGCAATTCCACCGGTTGTCCTTTTACCTCGAAATTCAAAGGAATCATCAAAAGATTGGCATCGAGCCATCTCTCTGACATTAAGAATCTCGTCCTCCCATGGACTGATATAGTCATCTGGTATACTAACGATAGTCGGAGCTGGCGCATCTTCTGACAAACGAGACCGTATGTTTTTCTTAGTTAACAACGTTTTTATCTGAGAATCATTGACGTTGCCCGTACTAAATAACTGTATTACTTCCGCAGCATCCATATGCATTTTGCTCGCGCACATCTCCACCAAAAGAGGAGAATTGCCAAGATTAATGCCTTCTTCTTGAATACGTGCCGCTAATTTTCTACCGTTCTCACCTTGCTGGAACAATGCAAAACGTTCTCTAACCAATTGCGACAGAGCAGCTCTAGTTGTGCATGTATGCGGCTCACCGGGCAAAACCGCAATCGGTTGATGATTGCCATCTACCCTTGGTGTCCTTCCATGCATACTTTGCTGCTGGAACTCGGACAAGCCATGCGGGTTTACTTGATTACGAATGTTTTCATCACTTATCAAATCACTAATTGCTTCGCGAATGGACAAATGATTATCAGCATGTGTCGGCACAGGATATACCGGAGCAGGCAACCCGCGTCGGTAACCAATAAAAATAACACGTCTTCGGCGCTGCGGAACTCCATAATCAGCCGCATTTAAAATCCTTGGTTCAAGTGTATCGTATCCGATTAGTTCCAATTCGTTTCTAAGAATCACCGGCGTTACAGATTTGTCCGGATAATGAACGCCGGTAATCCCCACATAGCCAAAGAACTCCATATCCATGAAACCTTCAACGTTTTCAAGGACAAGATATTTCGGACGTAATTCATTAATTACACGAACATACTCACCAAAAAGCATGTTACGCGGGTCATGCGGATCTCTCCGTCCCGCTCGAGAAAAGCCCTGACAACTAGGGCCGCCAATAACCAAATCTATCTCCTCAGGGGCACCCCCATTGCGAAAGATTTTCAAACCGCGTATACATTCTCTGACTCTTTCTCCCGTCAAGTTTTGAATATCGCAGAGTTCGAACCAGGTGTTAATTCCTTGATGAAGCCCTAATTGCTCATGACGATGCACATATGTCGCCATAACCATATCACTGATATCGGAACTAAACAATATATCAAATCCGGCTTGAATCAGCCCTTCCGAGCATCCTCCTGCACCGCAAAACAAATCAACAGCATTCGGCATAAGTAACACCTCCGTTAAACTGGTATTACTATACCACACATCTGAAGATTTTTCGAGCCCCAATATGAAGGTTCGCTTGATTAATTATCATGTTAGATGCAACTGTCTAGACACCTCTTAACACTGTCTGCCAATGCCCCTGCCAATAATGGCGGAACCGCATTTCCAACTTGTTTTCTTTGAGAGGTAAAGCTTCCCGAAAAAAAGTAATCATCAGGGAACGACTGAATTCTTGACGCCTCTCTCAACGAAATGTATCTCAACTGCTCAAGGTCCGGATATATGTGTGAATGCCCATCTTTACTAATATGTGCTGTAATTGTGTGACTTACTCCATTCGGATTTAATACTCTGTAACGATCTTGAAATGACTTCTTGTTTAAATTCTTATGAGTTTGCAGTTCAGTAGGGAGCTCCGAGTATAGCAACATTCTTCCGTTTTTAAGCATCTCCTGTATACACAATTTCATAATCCTCTGATCTTGGGTTTGATTTCGCACAGGATACGATGCTTGATTTTGAAACAAAACATCTCCCCTTTTCCGAATCCCGAACTCTTTCAAGTAATCACTGCAATCGTCATAACTCAAGCCATAATCTGGTTCGTCAGGAAATACTATATCATCAAAAATATCATGGAGCGAATAACTGTTTGTTACCTTTTCCGGAAAGTCGAATTTACATTGCAAATCGTCTCGTACGGAAACAATAAACAATCGAGATCGATTCTGCAGAACCCCATACTCCTTAGCATTTAGTACATTCCACGTAACTCTATATCCTCTTTCTTTCAACAGCCGAACGATGCTTTGAAAGTGTATTCCACCATCCGCTGTTTCCAGCCCTCTAACATTTTCGACCAAGCAAATCTTTGGTCTAAGTTCCTCTACAATTTTAACAAATGGCCAATAAAGGTAATTACGAGGATCAGAAATATCGTTTCCTTTCGCTCTTCCTACCGACGAAAAAGACTGGCAGGGTAATCCTGCAACTATTACATCAACGGACAATTTCGATATGACGTCTAGCCGCGACTTAATCCATTCAGCCAGTTCCCCTGCATTATCTTCGGAGATTTCTTCATTTCGGACCGTCTTACATACACTTTCTGGAACACACTCCAGCAATTCCCCCTTGCTAATTCTATTCGTTACAAAATCCCTGTATGTATCGATGCGATCTGCCCTGTCAAGGTAATGATAAACCTCTCGAATCAACAGCGAATCAGCGGCATCTTTGTTCATCTCAACTTTTGCAATCGGAATGAAACCGCGCTGAGTAAATCCTTCCGAAAGTCCACCACAGCCAGCAAACAAATCGACATATGTATACTCGTTACAATCTGAACACCTTTCTGACATACTCCTCGCCTCCTTCTTTCGAAACAAAACGATTAAATGACTCCTCTATGCTGGGCGCCCCTGCAGAATAGAAGTTTCTCGATAACATTTCCTTAATGTTATTCGCTACTCCGCGCTTGCTCGGAAGCCCCCAATAATTTCCCCCACTCAGATTAACTACTCGTTGTACTGCTACACTGTCCGCCTTAATCTTTTCAGGATTAACTGTCGGAATTGTAACAAATGAATATGTGAAATTGTCCTCTCTAATCGTACGATCATTGACTCCAATCTGTACCGGCCCTCCCTTACCGGCACTACTGTAAATCATATCCCACAACATGGGAATCTGCGCGTTATCATTCCAGTTTGTTTTGCACTGGATCACATTGATTTTCACAGAGCTAAAGCAATCCGCTACGCGCCGATCAATCTCACGCTTCAAAAACAATTTGCCCTTTGCACTGTCATAATATGCTTCCAAATAGTGGTCATATGCCATCTCCTTCTCAAATTCACCCTCCGGAAGGACCAATCCAACAACATCAAATTCTGAATTAAACTGTGCAGATCTGTAACTTACAGTCAACGCATCCATGACGCTACGCGGCATTACACCATCCTTCTTTTTAATAACAATTGCATTTCTTCCTACAAGACACAGGTTACAATAAATCGTAACCAACGACTCCAGAAGATTCCCTGCAGATGATTTCATACTCTGCGTAGTCTGCAAAGAAACATCCGCTCTTTCGGGCGAAGTGGATTTAAAAATTTCGGAGAAATAGTCTCCTAACTGGAAAACAGCTCTACCATTAAGTTCGGGCAACTTATCCAAAATCTTGCTACGCCAAACCGGCCAAGCTTCCCGAAGTGTTGAGGTGCTAAAAACCTCATCAAGCACTGCCTTTCTCCATACTTCAATCATATTATCACAAACCATTTTTATTCCTCCTTTTCAAACCACTTAGAAATCAAAGTTGCTACTTTTGTTTGGTCCTTGCTGTCACTTACTGCCGAAGCGAGCGCAATCAAGAACCCAATTGAAACATCCATCGTTCCTGAAAAAAACTTGTGTAATGACGAAGCCGAAGTAAACCTATCGTCCTCGCTGTTCTCCATAGCAATTGCAACCCCACTGATTGTTAAATTGGGAGTCCGAAGTATCTCCTTGTGAGCATTATACGCTAATCTGGAATAGTAGGATTCCGACGTATCGACGCTTTTGCCTTCTTGATTTCCTTCTAACTCATCACAATCTGTGAACAACTTGCAAGGATTCAATCGATAGTGAACTGCCAAACGCAAAAGTCTCCTCACAGTTAAATTCTGTTCGCCTCGTTCAGCAAGAGATATTATCTTGGACGTAATCTTCACTTGGCTTTCTACCTGCTTCAACGTCTCTTTATTTGATTTCCGAGCATTAAGCAAGTGCTCCCCAACCCGTTTTCTGATTTCATAGCTCAATTTTGCGTCAGCATACTCCATTGTTCCGCCTCCCTGTACTATGCCTTCTTAACAAAGTATAACTATATGTATCGCGGCTTACAATTTCCTATAGTACGCTTTAAACTGAAAAATCATTCATATATAGCAAAAAACAGCAAGATATCTTACGATTCCCCTAGGGATGATATTCGCTCCATTCTTCTAAAAACAATTCAGAATTCTTATCTCTCCTCAAAAAACCAAGAATGCCGGAGTCTAACTCCGGCAAATATCAGCGCTATCTCATTATTCTTCTCCGCGAAACAAAAAGGTGGCCTGAAACCGAACTTCAGCCACCAAAAGTTTTTACGAATGCGGTACCGCGAACGTGAAATCAGATTCAATTGTCATTGAACAGAAACTACTTCAACGGATAACAAGAGTTAATAACGACAGACGTCAACTTTGAACAGGAACCCTTGGTTTTCGGAGTAAGTGTTCTTGGTTACTGCAAACGACGGAAAGCCGGTATGGCGCAAGCGGCGCCTAGAATTCAAACTCGAATGTTACCGTGCTGTTGACCAGATCAAGCGCCGTCTGGGCCTTCCCGAGACGGTCTGCGGTCTCGTCGCAGTCTGCCTGTGCAGCCTCGATGTCATAGTTGGCGTAACGGTAGTCGATAATGTTGGATGCCGAGCGGAAGCCGGCCTCCACGCGCTCCTTCGGGAGGCGGTTCTTCATCGAGGAGAGGTTCTCCTTCCTCTTCGTCAGCTGCGGGATCAAAATGAGCATCTCGTCGATCGTGATGTTCCAATCCGGAATCACGGTGGTCGAGTTGAACACGTTGACGGCGTGCTTCAGTTTGCGGATCTTTGCCTGAATTGCCGCCTCCTCCGCACGAACCGCCTTGTAGTCGTACTTCGGGCGCACGGACTCGATGTCCTCCGAGATCGCCGCAACAAAGGACTGGCTCATGGCCTCAAGGTTTTCCAGGTCTCGCAATTCCTCATTGAGTTTGCGAAGCATCTTAGCCGCTTCCGATGACGTTATTTTCATGGTATTCCTCCTTTATTCACACAAATCCCCGATCAGGTCTTCTTTACAAGCTTTGCTTCCACGATCTCGCCGCCGCGGACGTAGGGAGCGAGCTTCTCGGCGGTTTTGCCGATGCCGCTGCCGCCGGAGGTGGCGAAGACGTAGATCTTCTTGCCGGTCCAGTCGTAGGCCTTGCAGAAGGTGCTCACGACGTTCGGCGCACAGCCGTACCAGATGGGGAAGCCGATGTGAACGGTGTCATAGTCGGCAAAATTCTCGATGGAGCCGACGCTCGGAACGTCTTTTTTTCCGAATTTTTCGCGGTTGCAGCGGGCAAGCGGGTTAACCCAGCGGATGTCCGCCTTGGTGTAGGGGTCTTCCGGAACGATCTCGAAAATGTCGGCCGAAAGTTCGGTCGCGAGGTCCTTCGCGACGGCCGCGGTGTTTCCCTCGGCACTGAAATAGATAACGAGTTGCTTCATAGGTTATCCTCCTGTTGATCGGCTGCTGCCATGACTGTCTTCCGGCCGCAAAGAATGCCGATTCGTCACCCTATAGTATAGCCGCAGGGAGCCTCTTCGTCAACGAAAAATGAGTGAAGGGGCATCCCGTATTATGCCCCTTCACCATCTATCTGCAGTCAGTTGCAATGCGACTTGCCTTCATTTTTCGAAGCTGTATCAATATCCGAAACGTCCTCCCGGGTTCTGTCCCTGGCCGCCCTGGTTGCCTTGACCGCCCTGG
>CACZRV010000133.1 GCA_902783725.1 uncultured Lachnospiraceae bacterium
GGATACTTCAAGCTCTGAGATATCCAGATCCACTTCAATTGTCGTGTCCGGTTTGCGTTGGGACAAAAGGCAAACCGTCTCAACATGAGGTGTCTGCGGGAACATGTCGACGGGCTGGACGCTCACGACGCGGTAGCCGGCGTCCTGGATCGCAGCCAGATCGTTGGCAAGGGATGTCGGCTTGCAGGAAATGTACACCATGTGCTCCACTCCGTAGGCGAGGATTTTGGACAATGCCTTCGGATTGACGCCCTCCCGGGGCGGGTCGAGCACGATGAAATCCGGCCGCTCCGTAACCTCGTCAAGCTTCTTCAACACGTCGCCGGCGATGAACTCGCAGTTCGACAGACCGTTTAGCTCAGCGTTGGCTCTGGCGGCGACCACCGCCTCCTCGACGATCTCGATGCCGACCACCTTGCGGGCCACCGGTGCTAACAGCTGACCGATGGTTCCGGTTCCGCTGTAGAGATCGAAAATGACGCCGTCTGCCCCGCCGCCTGCCTCAAGCACGCGGTCGCGAACCGCGCTGTACAGCACTTCCGCTCCCTCCGAGTTCGTCTGGAAGAAGGAAAATGCACTGATGCGGAACCGAAGTCCCAAAAGCTCCTCGTTGATGCAGTCCTGCCCGTACAAAACGCTCGTTCCCTCATTTTTCACGGTGTCGGCGGACGCGTCGTTTAGCGTGTGAAGCACGCCCCGAAGCGTCCCTGCAAACGGCAGTGCGGCAATCCGCGCAGCCCAGTCGTTCCAGTCGTGCTCCTGCTGTGTCGTTGTGACAATATCTACGAGGATCTCTCCGGTGATCTTCGCCTTGCGGACTAAAAGATGCCGAAGGTACCCCTCCTGCCGCATCTTGCGGTAAAACGGAAGCCCCGCCTCCGTCACGTAGCGAAGCGTCTCGCGGACGATCCGGCGCACGTCCTCGTCGATCAGGCAGCAGCACTCCGCGCTAACAAGGTCGTACATGCTTCCCTTTTTGTGCTGTCCCAAGGTGAGCGGACCGTCGCGGTACTCATCGCCGAAGGTAAATTCCATCTTGTTCCGGTACTCATACGACGAGGGGCTGCCTGCGATCGGAAGCCACGTGCAGTCATCGTTTCGCACCACCGGAGAGAGAAGCTTGCGGATGTGCGACTCCTTAAGGGCCAGCTGCTCTTTGTACGGAAGGCTCTGCAGTGTGCAGCTTCCGCAGATTCCGAACTGCGGACACGCAGGCGTCGCGGTCTCCAGCGGCGACGGCGTGATCACGCGTGTAAGAATGCCCTCGGCTTTCTCCTGCGACGAGCGCTTGATTCTCGCCTCGACCTCCTGACCGGGAAGCACTCCCTTGATCCTGATCCTGCGGTCTTCTACTGTGATGCTGCCGTGGTTCGGGAACGTTGTCTCCCCGACAAATCCCGTCACGATATCTCCCCGTTTCATTTGCGTTCTCTCCTATCTGCGGTTTCCGCAAGAGTTTTGCAAGAAACCTCTTTACTTTAGCTCTGTACAGTGTTAAAATGCTAATGTCAGCAGATGTGCTGACGCTCGTGCCGTCCTGCGCAGGACGGGTGTATATATGGAGGTATTGGTATGGGTAAGGATATTCACACCCCCGCCGTCAACCGGCTTTTCGAAGCAATCCTCACACTGCAGAATGTTGAGGAGTGCTATCAATTTTTCGAAGATGTCTGCACCATTCAGGAGCTCGTTGCCATCTCTCAGCGCTTCGAGGTTGCCTGCATGCTCACGCAGAAGAAGACATATCTCGACATTGCAGAGAAGACGGGCGCTTCCACGGCGACGATCAGCCGCGTAAACCGCTCTCTCACCTACGGAAACGATGGCTATGCGCTTGTGTTAAAGCGTCTGGCCAGGCTCGCCGAGGGTTCCCCTTGCGGAGCTGCTTCCGAAAAGGAATAACAACCATTTGTGACAGAGAAAGGGACATCGGCTCGGATGTCCCTTTTTTGTATCCGTAAGTATTATTCTGCGTCCTGCTTCTCTTCCGGTTTCTTTTTCTCGCGGCCGGACTTCGGAGCCTTCTCCTTCTTTACCGGCTCCTTCTCCCGGGTCTCCGATCTGCGCTGTTCCTGCGCGGGAACCAGAAGCTCATCGATGATCTTTTCGATCATCGCCTTCTTTAAGTAAACGTCGAAGGAAAGCATCGCGATAAAGCTGAAAATGCTTAAGTATTCTTTCTCGTCGGCCCCTTTCACCTCGTCAAACACGGTGCGGGACAACAGGAACTTGTTCATGACGTCCTTGCCGAGTTCCGCAGCCGCGCGCTCTTCCGTCTCCACGATCCGGGTGTAGATATCCTCGAGGGAGATCTCCGGATCCCCGCCGTAGAACATCACCTGCATCGGCTCGACGATGCGCTTCACATCGCTGATGCTTAAGAAGTTCTTCAGGTAATAGATGAAGATCAGCAGGTACATATGCTCCTTGCTGTACTTCTTCTTGTCCGGGTTCGGCAGAAGCTTGTTCTTCGTGTAGTTGTTGATCATCGTCTTGGTCAACAGCTTGTCATCCTCAAACCGCTTTGTCGTCTCCAGATGCTCATCCATGAAGGTGGTCACCTGATCCATATACAGATCGATATTCGGGATATCATGAGGGCGAATGTAGTCCGGATTCTGAACACTGTCCAAGAGCTCTCTGAGATACTTTCTCCATTCCCTTTCCATGGATGCCTCTTTCCGCACGCGCTCGTGCTTGAAACTGTAATGAATATTATACGCCGTATGCATGCGAATGGCAAGCAAAATCCTCATTTTCCGACGTCCTTTTTCTGCGGAAATCCGTTGTCTTCTATCCGGCGGTATGGTATACTTTTTAACGTATCGGCGGCGGAAAATGCCGCATTTTCGAAAGCAGGTTTGTATGAACATCGGTAACAACTTAAACGAGATACAGGAGATCGCCGTTCACCACGGCACAGGTCCTCTTTTGATCCTTGCGGGCGCAGGCTCGGGCAAGACGCGCGTCATCACGCACCGCATCGCCCACCTGATCCGCGAGTGCGGCGTGAGCCCCTACCGGATTCTTGCCATCACCTTCACCAACAAGGCGGCGAAGGAGATGCAGGAGCGTGTAGCGGGCCTTCTCGACGTGTCCGAAGGCGATGTCTGGATCAGCACGTTCCACAGCGCCTGTGTGCGTATTTTGCGCCGTTTCTGCACCTCCATCGGCTTTTCTGCGAACTTCGTCATCTACGACACGGACGACCAGAAGCGCGCGATGCGGGACGTCTTAAAGCGCCTCAACATCGACCCCAAAAAGCTTCCGCCCAAAACGGTGCTCTCGATCATCTCCTCCGCCAAGAACGAGCTGGTCGGCCCCGACACCTTCCGGGATGTCTACGGCCGCAGCGTCGACGCCGACGTGGCCCGGGCTTACGAGGCATACCAGGAGGATCTTCGCAAGAACAACGCATTTGACTTCGACGATCTTTTGATGAAGACCGTTGAGCTTTTAGAGACGGACAACGATGCGCTGTCCTACTATCAGGACCGTTTCGAATACATCCTCGTGGACGAGTATCAGGATACCAACACGGCGCAGTTCCGCATGATCCAGCTTCTGGCGACGCACATCAACGACGCGGGCGAGCCGGAGCACAACCTCTGCGTCGTCGGTGACGACGACCAGTCCATCTACCGCTTCCGCGGCGCCAACATCCGCAACATCCTCGACTTCGAGAAGAGTTATCCGGACGCAAAAGTCATCCGGCTGGAGCAGAACTACCGCTCCACGACCCGGATCCTCGACTGCGCAAATGCGGTCATCTCCCATAACCGGGGGCGCAAGGTCAAGAAGCTCTGGTCGGAAAATGAGGCGGGCGACCTGATCCGTGTCACCGAGTACCCTTCGGATCTCGACGAGGCGAAAGCCGTCGTCCGGGAGATCGCGGGCAGCGTCCGCGAAGGCAACAGTACCTACCGCGACCACGCCATCCTCTACCGCACGAACGCACAGTCCCGCGCCTTCGAGGAGCAGCTTGTAGTCCGCGGGATTCCCTATAAACTGGTGGGCGGGACCAACTTCTACGAACGCATGGAAGTCCGCGACATTCTCGCATATCTGCGCACCGTCGACAGCGGCGACGCCATGTCGGTCAAGCGCATCATCAATGTGCCCCGCCGCGGTATCGGCGACACCACTATCGACAAAGTCGATGAGTACGCCTACATCAAGGACATCTCATTTTTCGGGGCTCTGCGCGCCGCCGACACGATTCCCGGGCTCTCCTCCCGCACCGCCGGCCTGATCGGCAGATTTGTCGCGCTGGTGGATGAGCTTCGCAATCTTTTGAAGGCTCCGGACTACCGTTTGACAAAGCTTGTGGACGACATTTTGGAGATGACCGGCTACGAGAACGATCTCAAGGAGCAGGATCCCGAGTCCTTCGACGACCGCATGGAAAATGTGCGCGAGTTAAAGAGCAAGATCGCGCAGTATGAAAGCGCCGCGGAAGATCCCGACCTCTCCGGCTTCCTCGCCGAGGTTGCCCTTGTGGCGGACATCGATGCGGTGGATGAAAATGAAGATTATGTTGTCCTCATGACGCTTCACAGCGCCAAGGGACTGGAATTTGACCACGTCTACATCGGCGGCATGGAGGAAGGCCTCTTCCCGAGCCGCATGGCTTTAGATGCCGACGGTGAATCGCGGACGGACGAAAACCTCGAGGAGGAGCGGCGCCTTTGCTACGTGGGCATCACAAGAGCCCGCAAGACGCTTGCCCTCAGCTACACCGCGAAGCGCATGGTACGCGGCGAGCTGCAGTTTAACGCCCCGTCCCGCTTCCTGGCCGAGCTTCCCCGCGAGTTGATCAAAAAGCGCACGGAGACCTCCTCCGACGACTCCGGCTGGGCCGGCCGCAACTCCATGCGGCGCGGTTCCCTGGACAGCTTCCGCTCCGGTTCGAAACCGGGCTACGGTTCCGGCGGTTCCTACAGTTCGAAGTCCGGATATGGTTCGGGTGATTCCTACGGTTCAAAGTCCGGATATGGCTCCGGCAGCTCCTACGGTTCAAAATCCGGCAAATCCTTCGGCTCCATGTCGGACATTCTTGATTACATGTCGGACTCCGGCTACGGCACGCCGCGCAGGAATTCTGCATCGACGTCACCCTCTTCCGCTGCCTCCACGCAGGGAACGGGCCGCTACGTAAGTCCCTACGGAACATCCCGCTCCGGCGGTGCCAGAAGCGCTGTCGGCTCGTTCGGCTCCTCTGCCGGCAAAGCTGTTTCGGGCGGTGCACCGGACTATCAGGTCGGCGACCGGGTTCGCCACGTCAAATTCGGCGTCGGCACGGTGACGGAGATCACGCCGGGCTCGACGGACTACCATGTGACGGTGAATTTTCCGGCGGGCGTGAAGCAGATGCTCGCCTCGTTTGCGAAGCTTGTGAAGGTTGATGACTGACGGGCCCGAAATTTTAACTTTTCAAAGTCCCCGTTTCATGATATAATTGATGTGCCGCTGATAGACGGCGCACATTGTGATATATTCGGGAGGTAAGTACTATGGATTGTAATTGCAAAGAATGCAAGCGTTGCAGCGTCATCGGCGTTATCCTTGCCATCATCGGTATCGTCGTCGTAATCGCCGGAATCGCATATGCGGTATATCGCTTCTGCACGCCGGAATACATGGAAGACTTTGACGATCTGGATCTGGATCCGGAAGAGGAAGCTCTCGATGAGGAGAAGGACGAGGAAGAGGACATCTTCGAGGAGAAGTAATCTGTTTTCCGCGGATTGTGATGAAACCAACGAATGAACAACGTAAAGAGGACGCCCCGATGTGGAGCGTCCTCTTTTGTTATGTTCTGTTCTAAGGATTCATGTCCGTTGTCAGCTTAATCCTGGGGGATGTCCTCTTCCGTAACCGGTTGCGGCTCATCCGGGTAATGCCCGAGGGTGATGTGAAGTTCGATCTCGTTGTACATACCGTTTCGGGTTCTTCTTGCGACCGTCATCGTGATCTCCGTGCCGGCCCTTGTGTAATTGAGGAACGTGCGGATGTCGTCGATCGAAGTGATGTTCTCTCTGTCGATCTTGAGGATCACATCGCCCGAGAGCAGACCGCCCTCGATCGCCGGCGAACCGGCTGCGATCTCCTGGACGTACACGCCCTTCGGAAGTCCGAGCATCTGCGAATAACTGTCGGTGATATCGCGGGAGCCGACGACTCCGAGGTAACCCCTCTCCTCGTCCGGCAGAATCTCGCGGGAACTCAGTTCCTCGATAATGTCGCGGACGTTGGTGATGGGGATGGCAAATCCCATGCCCTCGACGGAATAATCGGAGTATTTGGCGGAGTTGATTGCGATCACTTCGCCGTTTTTATTGAGCAGTGCGCCGCCGCTGTTTCCGGGGTTGATCGCCGCATCGGTCTGGATGAGGCAGAGCGTCTTCCCGTCCACGTTGATGTCACGGTTTAAGGCACTCACATAGCCGACGGTCACAGACTGTCCGTAGCCGAGGGCGTTGCCGATGGCGATGGCAATCTCACCGACCTTCACGGAGTCGGAATCGCCGATGCGCGCCACGCGGATCTTCGATACCGTGCTCGCCGAAAGCTGGGAGAACGGAACCGCGACAACCGCCAAGTCGGTGGACGATGCCGTACCCTTGATCTTCGCGTCGGTCACCGTCTTATCGCAAAATTCAATGCTCAGCCGGGATGCTCCCGACACCACATGATAGTTGGTAACGATCAATACTTCTTCCGAGTTCTGCCCGATGATGATACCGGATCCGCTGCCCTTCAGCTCCTCGGAGATCACATTCTTGCCGGACCAGATGTCGAAGGACGTCTCCGTAACGTAGTTGTTGATGGCAACCACGGCAGGCATCACACTGTCCGCCACCGACGACACATCGATGGCCGAGACCGGCGTGAGATTCAGCCCGCTTAAGTCATCGGTCTGGGCAATGGAGAACGGCTGATCGCCCGGCTTGGTCGGCTCTTTTCGGGGCTCGGTCTTCTCCGCGGTCTCGCGCGTCTGCGCCAGCTTCTCGGGGAAGAAGAAATGCTCCAGCGTAAAATAGGTCCCGCCGGCAACCGCTCCCACAAACATTGCCAAAAATACCCAGCCGATCAATCTCGGAAGTATCGAGGGTTTCTTTGCCTTGCGTTCCTCGCGCTCACGCGCCATCAGATCCAGGCGGCGGATGTACTCATCCTCGCTGGGATACTGCGGCTGATACTGCGGAGCAGCCACAGGTCGCTGCACAGGTGCTTGTTCTACAGGAGTAGTCTTGTAATAATTCGCACCATTCACAGATGCTCCCGCATTCGGGAACATCGATTCCGGCCGCGGCGTCTGCGGTCCTGCGACCGACACCGGCTGCGAAACTTTTGACGAATCGTTCTCGTCCATACAAACTACCTCGTGAAATTCTTCCTCTTTCCGGAGGGCACCACTTTCCCTCGATACCTCAAGCATAAAGGAAATGTTTGTACAAAGTGTGTAATCATATCAAGTTTTTCGTGAACAGCCGCTGTTTTTTCGCGAAAAATCCACTTTATCGTAAACTATTACGGACCCGCGCCGGTTTTCGAAAAAACCTTGCGGGTCCGCCTGCATTTTCCGTTTTGTCCTGTGTTACTTAAGGCCCTGCGATTCGGACAGTTTCTTACCGTTCGCACCGAGCGGTATCGCGTGGTCGAGGCCTACGAAGCGACCGCCCTCCTGCCACAATACTTCCTTGACGAAGTTGTATTTTGCGGTGTCCCAACTCGTAAAATCATCCAGAAGCAGTCCGCCCGTATCCCCCGAGTTTGCGTTCAGGCACCAGAACGTGTGATTGAGGTGATACGTCTTTATCAGCTGGCGCATGTACGTCATCCAGGTGATATTCGGCTCGGTCATGAAGCCGCCCCACTCGCCGATCAACAGAGGCGCAATGTTCTTTTCGTAGATGTAGAACCAGTTGTCGTGCCAGCAGTCCTTCATCAGACTGTTGTAGTCGTAGGAGCCTTCAAACCACGGCTGTTTGTAGACCGTCGGGCCGTAGTCGTGGGGCGAGTACACCAGCTTGTTCTGGGATTTTCCGAGATCCACGGGATACTTCTCCACACCGCGAAGGTTGCCGCCCCACCAGTTGAAATCGTAGTCCTTCTCGTCCGTCGAGTGGAAGTCCGAATTGGTCGCAAGATCCTTGGGGAAAATCTCCGTTCCCTCCACCAGGATCAGGACGTTGGGGTTGACCGCAAGGATTCTTGCCGCCGCCCTCTCGGCCGCGTATTTCCAGTTGTTTTTGCTCTTCGAGTCGTTCCAGATGGCCGCGCCGTCCTTCTCGTAGGGCTTGCCGTGAGGCTCGTTCTTGAGGTCGAAGGCGATGATCGTGTCGTTGTCCTTATACCGCTTCGCCATCCACTCCAGTGCGTTGAGCCAGTCCTCCTCGCTCACCTTCCGGGTATACCACAGATTTACGTTATGTCCCGAGGCATCCGTCTCCGCGCTGTGGATGTCCGGCATCACCTTGAGGCCGTTGGCCTCCGCGAGCGCCAAAAAATAGTCGAAGATCTGCAGACTGTTCATCTGGTTGAGAACTTCGTTGTATGCGTGGTTATAGTTGGCCGTAGGGTACTCTCCCTTCGCCCACTGTTTGATCAGCTGCGCGGAGATGGGCACGCGGATCAGGTTGAAGCCGTGGTCCGCGATTGCCTTCACGGTGGGCTCCAGCTTGGAGTTCCAAAGTCCGTCGAAAGTGTTGGTTCCGGTGTTGTAGCCGAACCAGTTCACGCCGGTGAGCCAGACTTCCTTTCCGTCCTTATCGAGGATACGGCGGCCGTCCGTGGTAAGCCAGTCGTCGCCCTGCACGGAGCCCTTCGGCCGCTTTAAAAGCTCGTCGACGTTTGCATTTTCCTGACCACCTTGGCCGTTCCCCTGACCGTTCCCCTGCCCGTTGCCGTTCTGCTTGTTCTGATCCACCACACCGGCGCGCACGGTGCAGACCGTGCCGTTTAACACCGCCTTCGTGATCACAAGCTTCTCCTGTGTCGTTCCCAGGTTGCAGCCGGTGACAACCGTCGCGCCGATGGCGATATCTCCGTTGTAGTTTGCGTTTGTGATGGTGAGTGTCGTGCCCTTGATGTCAAAGGTGCCGTTCCAGCCGCTGGCCTTCGAGAGTCCCTCGATCGTCAACTCCAGCTTCCAGCCGCCGCTGATGGCCGCCTTGCCGTTGTTGCGGATGCCGAACTCGATGTTGCGCATCGTCACGCCGCCGTCCGTCCAGACATTTCCCGCGGAGTACTCCACCAGATATCCGTCGATCTCCTCGGGCTTCGGCGTCGGTGTTGCCGTCACCGCAGGCGTGCCCTCCGGCGTCACGGTTGCTCCTGATGTCGGTGTAGGCTCTGCGGGTGTCGGCGTTCCGTCCGCGGGCGTCGGTGCCGCCGTAGGGGTCGTCACGGACGTCGGAGTGATCACGTCCGCGGCAGATGTAGGCGTCGCCGCCTGCGTCACCGTGACGCTGTTCTCTCCGCCCTCTTCGCCTGTTCTGTTCTTATTTTTCGCCTGTATCAAAGCGACCGCCAGTCCTGCGATGGTAATGACCATCAATACGATCGCCACGATCAGAATTCTGCTTTTTTTATCCTGTTCCATAGTGTGCCTCCGGGGCTGCATTTTTCCAATGCCAGTATACCACAAAGCGCCCGCGGTTCATAGCCGCAGGCGCTTTTGTTTTCGTATGATTCTCTCTGTCGTCTCTTAGTAGTGGTAATGCGTGACACCGCTCTCGAGCAGGTAATCGAAGATCTCCTGCGCCGACTTCGACGACTGGAGGTTGGTCACGCGGTACGGTGCATAGCGATCACGATAGTAAGCTCCGTTCCAGTGGCCTTCCATGTAATTCAAATGGATGTGGTTTCCTGCCTGGGAGAGATAGTAGTAACGCTCCTGGCCCGTGCAGGGATCCTTCACCTTGCCGATGTAGATACCGGAGTGATCACCGCCGGCGTACGGATCTTTCAGCGTGCAGACGATATCGCCGGGTCTTGCCTCATCCCACGAAATCTTCTTGCCGCGGCTCATCTGCGATGCCGTCGTACGGCCGAGGTCGATTCCCAGTACCTCCTTGTAGAGGATGTATACATATCCGCAGCAGTCCGTTCCCGCCCAGGATGCACCGTGTGTATACGGAAGATCCTTGTGCTGTACCGACACGGTGAAGAGCTTGAAGATCAGATCCTCTGCTCCCGAAGGTGCCTTGTCGGAAAGGAACTGTGCGCTGATGAATGCCATCGAATCGCCGTAGTTGATCTGGTACCACTTCATCTTGTCGTTGGTGACAACGCCGGTGACGTGGAACTTCTTGCCGGACTTCTCTTCCTTCGCGATGACGTTGCCGTCAACCAGCTCCGGAGCGGAACGAACATTGACATTGCCCGTCGTCAGATACATATCCGCATCCATGGACTCGATCTGGTAGCCGGTAGCTGCCTTCGTAGGCGTAGGCGTCGGGATTGGAGTCGGATCCGCAGAACCCTCGCCCGAACCGTTATTGTCCGAAGGAGTCTCGGTAGGCGTAGCCGTAGGTGTCGGCGTTGCGGTGGGATCTGCCTTGACTTTCAGGTACTTGTCACAAACATATGCGGTCGTGGTCTCGCCGTCCTTCTTGAACTCGATGCGATACCAATTGTTGTCGGTGCACTGTCCGGTAACCTTTACAACCGTTCCGAGAGCCAGGGTTCCCAGAAGTTTGCCGTCCGTACTCGGAAGGGAGCGGACATTTACCGAATCGGTCGTATTGTATACTACATACTCTCCGCTCAGGTCCTTGTAGGAATACGTAGGAGCGGGAGTCGGCGTAGGCGTTGCCGTAGGGGTGGGCGTTGCCGCGGGCTTGTCCGTCAGATAGTCGTTGCAGACATACGCCGTCACGGTGCCGCTGCCGGTCTTGTAGTTAATGCGGTACCACTTCGTCTCGCGGCACTGTCCGGTAACGTGAACCATCGTGTTCTCCTTGAGAGTACCGATGATCGTACCGTCCGTGCTCGGGAGGGAGCGGACATTAACTTTATCTGCGCTGACACGGAGATCCGTGTTCAGATCCTTATACGTGTACGCGATGGTAGGCGTAGGCGTCGGGGTTGCCGTGGGCTCCGGAGTCGCCGTAGGCGTCGCGGTAGGCTCAGGCGTTGCCGTAGGCTCGGGCGTCGCGGTAGGCGCGGGCTCTTCCGTAGGAGTAGGCGTTGCCTCAGGGTCGTTGCCCTGTCCGTCGGGATCGTCGCCGTTGCCGCTCACCGGATCATCTTCCGTAGCGTGCGCATCTTCCTTATCCTGACCCGGAAGATTCTTCTTTCCGGTTACAGGCTTGTCTTCTTCCTTCTCAACCTTGACAAACTCCTTCGCGCCCTCGCTGCCGGAAATCAGTCTCACCGGAGGAATGATCATCTCCGTGAGCTCCGTTACGGAAGCGAGCGAATCGCTGGTCGGAAGCTTCGGCAGATCCTGCTTGCCGATGATCTTCTTAACCGTTGCGCCGGCGCCGGCATCCTTTGTCAGGTTCGGCAGATTGGCCTTGCCGTTTACGACCGCATCACGATCGACCGGAAGACGCACCATGGCGTTCTCCTGCTCCTCCGTAAGGCGTGCCGTTGCGATGGTCGTGGGAACCTTGACGCTCGCATCTGCATTCGAGCTTGCCGCCGAATCCTTGATCTGTTCCGCCGGGTTCTCAACCGGCAGCGAACGATCCGGAATCTCCTCGGGCGCACCTACGGAAGCCACCACCGTATTATCGATGTCTGCCGAAACCGAATGCTGCAGGTGCGGAAGCATCGAGGCGGTGATCGCCAGCGTGAACGCCAAAAGGATCGACGTTGTTCTGATTATGACCTTCGAAAAATTCATTCTGTGTCCTCTGCGTGTCTTAGGGTTGTGCCGAAATAGGCACCCGAATTCTCCCCGATTATCCCAGAGCCGAGTGCTCTGATTCACAAATTGTTACATGGGAAACCATGCGAAAATGTTAAATGTTACATAATTGTTACACGACGCATCATAACACACCCCTGCGGAAAAATCAACCCCAAAAGTGCTAAAACACGTAAAATACAAGGATTTTACACATATTTTTGCTTGCAACACGTCATTTTTCGGGTGCTGTTTTTAGCTCAAAATTGTTAAATCGTCTTTCTACTGCTGTAGAACATATTTGTAACAATTTTGCCCGTGGTGTCTCTCCCACGGGCAACGACACAAGATGTTGTGTTATTTCTCTTCGCACACCTGAAAAACGAAAAATTTCAGATAATAGGACTCGTCGGCCGCCCAGAGGATCGGATGATCGGGCGCCTGGGTGCGATATTCGACCTGCCGAAGCCGCCGATGCACGCTTCCGGCCGCCTGCGCGATGGTCTCCGCGAACAATTCCGGCGTCATAAAATGCGAGCACGAGCACGTGGCCAGATAGCCGCCGTCCTTCACAAGCCGGAGTCCGCGCATGTTGATCTCACGGTAACCCTTGATCGCCTGCTTCGTCGCCGTGCGGGATTTTGTAAACGCGGGCGGGTCGAGAATGACCACATCAAACTTCCGCCCCTCCGCCTCAAGCTTCGGCAAAAGATCGAACACGTCCGCCGCCGTAAAATGCACTCTCTCCGAGAGTCCGTTCAGGGCTGCATTTTTCTCCGCCTGCGCAACCGCAAGCTCCGAGGCGTCCACGCCGAGCACTTCCGACGCTCCGGCGATGCCCGCATTCAGAGCAAACGACCCCGTATGCGTAAAGCAATCGAGCACCGTCTTTCCCTTGCAAAGTTTCTGAATCGCAAGGCGGTTGTATTTCTGATCCAGGAAAAATCCCGTCTTCTGTCCGTTCTCAACGTCCACCTCGTAGCGGACACCGTTTTCGACGATCTCCACCTTCGTATCAAAGGGCTCCGACAAAAAGCCCTTCGTGCGCTCCATCCCCTCGAGCTCGCGGACCTTCGCATCGCTTCTTTCGTAGATCCCGCGGATGTGTACGCCGTCTTCGGCCATCGCCTCGCGAAGCGCCCGGAGGATCAGGTCCTTGAAGCGGTCCATGCCGAGGGACAGGGATTGGATCACTAAGATGTCGGAGAATTTGTCGACCACGATGCCGGGGATCCAGTCCGCCTCGCCGAAGATGACGCGGCACGAGGACGTGTCCACGGTGGTCTTGCGGTATTCCCACGCCGCCCGCACGCGTGCGCGGAGAAAATCCTCCGTCACCTCGGTCCCGGGGCGTCTTGTGAGCATTCTCACGCGGATCGTGGAATTCTGATTGTATACGCCGATGCCCATCGGATAGCCGTCAAAATCCTTCACTGCGCACAATGCGCCGTTCTCACCGCCGCCGATGACCTGCGCGATCTCGTTGTCGTACACCCACAGCCCGCCGGCCTTCAGGCTTCTGCCCTCGCCCTTTTTGAGCGTGACCGTGCGGGTTACCGCAAAGCGTTCCTCACTCATTCCTATAATCCTCCGATGCGCTCTCCGCGCCGGTTCCTTCCTCCGTGTCCTCCGCTTTCTCCGGAGCAGCCTCCTTCTTCTTGCGGAAGACGAAAAGCTTGCTGAAGACGTAATTGAGAACAATCACGATCACGCTGGTAATCGCCTTCGCCCAGAAGCCCTCGAAATCAAAGAGCGACTGAGTCAGACCGGCCTTGACCAAAAGCGTCGGCAGCACGATCTCGATAATGCCGGTGGCAATGCGGGCGCCGATGAACTTCGCCATCTCCGTCAGGTACGCGGCCGCGCCCACCGTCTTGCTCTCGAAGACATACTTTTTATTGGTGAAAAATGCAAACAAAACCGCGACGATCCAGGCGATGGCGTTCGTGAGCGTGAACTGCCAGCCCTTCGCTGCCAGACCGAACACGTGCTGCAGCACGTAGGTGGCGATGAAGTTCACGAGCGTCGTCGCGACGCCGAAAATGAGGTACATGATAACCTCGTGGTATTGTTTGTACAGTTTCTTAAGTTTTTCCATTTTCCTATGTTCCTTTTTGTCCTTTACGGCCTGAGGCCTACCCTTCGCGCACACTGAAAAGCTACGTGAAAGATGTGCAAAACGGGCCGTTTACCGCGGCCCGTTTTCCTTTCAGGAATACTTTCGATTGCCCCAAAGATTGTTCTTCTTGAGTTCCAGATACTCACTGTAGGCCTTCTCCAGGATCTGCTTCTCGTTCGAGAATTTCAGCAGGTGATAAGCCTCATGATACTTGTAGAATCCGGAATCCGCAAAATACTCCTCGGTCTGTGGTTTGCTGTAATAGCTGTCCGCCATCATCAGGTACCAGTGTACTTCCTTCTGAACCGTGTTCTGCGAAGTGTTGAACGTGTACCGACTCTTGCCGACATACTTGACTATCCGGGCGTCGGAGCCGCTCTCCTCCTTCACTTCGCGAATGGCGGTCTGCGGAAACTCCTCGCCTTCCTCTACCGTTCCCTTGGGAAGCACCCATCCTTCGTACTTGCGCTTGTAATTCTTATACAGCAGCAGGATCTTCCCTCTGAATATCACAACACCACCACAGCTAGTTGCCTCAACCATTGTAAGGACCCCCTGTCTATTGGTGTTTGAAAGATTGACTTCAGTATACCCCTGTTGGCCCCGTTTTGCAAGTCTTTTGTCACCGTCCGGCGATGCTTCTGCGAAAAATGCACCCTCACTCTTCCGTCTCGCCGGGCTCCCCGTCCATTTTCCGGAGATGTTCCGTCAAAAGTCGGAATGCGGGAAGGTAACACGTCTGTACCTTCTCGTTTCTTTTGCGGTAAAACTGTTCTCTCTCCTCGGCATCCGCGATCGTGATACCGCGGGAGACGTCCATGTTGTGCCGAAGGTCCGCGATCTTCACGCGGATGGCCAGGCGGTTGTCGGAATTGCGGATCTTATCGATATATTCGGTGTACGAGTCGTCGCGGTCATGCCGAAGCAACAGCAAGGCGTCCGTGACCGTGTCGCCGAAGCGCTCGCGAAATGCAGCCACCGACATGTAGTCCGGATGGTCCTCCATCACGTCGTGGAGGTACGCAACGATCTTCTCCTGCTCGGTGTCGACGAAGGACGCCACCGCCTCGGGATGCAGAAAATACGGTCGGTTCGCCTTGTCCGTCTGCCCCGCGTGGGCTTCCCTTGCCACCGCAATCGCCTGTTCCAAAAGCTCGCTCATGTCCGCTCTCTCCCTCTTTGTTACATTACGCCACGCTTCCAGTGCCCCTTCGTGTACCGCCCGTCCGGGGACGGTTCCGCCACGGTCTCACCCTGCATCGCCTGCGCAAGCGTGCGCAGCACGCGGTCCGCCTCGCGGCGCGACTCCGCGGTGAAGGAAACCCTCACACCTAACGGTTTCTTCTCCGCCACCTCGTCAAACACGGTCAAAAGCGACGTCACCGCCGCGTTGTAGATTACGGAATGACAATACCGGCATACACTCACCACCGGCATCTCGTTGCCCTCCATGTCCGTGAGGATTCCGCCCGGGTTGCTTCCCGGCGCATCGCACGAGAACACGGTGCGGTGCGGGCATTGCTCGGACACCATCACGACGGTTCGCTCGTACACCGGGATCCAGCTTCCGGCGGCCATCTCATAAGAGACTTCGCTGCGCTTAAGTTCCGGCGAAACGGTCATCGCATCGGCTCCCGCCGCCGCAAGCCATTCCCCTGCCGCGCCGTTTACCAGATACATCGTGCTGTCCGTGACGACATGTAAGGTTTCGCGGATCTTCCGCCATTCGGGCACCTCCGCCAGCTGGTCGGGAGTTCGCACCAAAACCGCTTCAATCGGCATTTCCCGAAGAAGCCTCGGGACCTCGCGGACAACAAATTCATGCACCGCCCCCTTGCTCACCCGAGGAAGCGCGACACCGATCCGCACGTCATTGACCGTGCCGTGTCCCCGCTCCGCCCGGATGATGGACAGGCAAGCCTCGTAAGCGCCCTCCATGTCGACGTAGAGGTCTGTCACAACCGTATGCCGCAGCGCTGCCATGGCCTGCTCCGCGGTCTGCACGATCACCATGCAGCCGGGCGTCTCCGCCCTGCCGGCCTCTGCCGCCACGCTCGCCGGCTTCTCCGCCGCCGTTTTCTCCGCCGCACTCGCCGGCTTTTCCGTCATCGCCGCGGGACGGCTCCGGTGGAACGTCCGGATCACGGCCTGTTCATATGCTTCCAGCGCCTCACGGCGCAGTTCGTTGATCTTCGAAACAGGCAGGAAAATCCCGTCCGCCACATCCACGGTCAGCTCCTCCCAGGTGTATCCCGAGCCGCCCGTGCGGCGCATCTTCGAGAGAATCTGGCCGGCGTCGGTCGGAAGCTGCTTCGCCGCCTCCGGCGCATCCCCTGTCACGGTGATGCACGCCCGCTCCTTTGCATCGGTCACCGTAAGCCGCAGCGGCTCTCCCGCTGCCGCGCGGAGGGTCCCGATCACGGGAAGATCCTTGCGGTTAGCGATAAACTGCTCGCGAATCTCCGACAGGAGGGTTTCATTTTTCGTGCGGAAGACGTAGACAAATTCCGGCACGCCGTCGTCGAAGGCCTCCCTGCGAAGCGCCACCGGCTTCGCCGGATCAAAGCGCGACATGTCCTTCGGCGTCGTGATCTCTCCGCAGATGAAGCCGCCTGCCGTGCGAAGCTCGATCACTTCCTCGGGACCGAGTTCCTCGCGCAACTGCATCACAGCCGTGGGCTTCACGCCGTCCGTCACCGCGGCGCGCCCCAGAAGCACACCCGTGTGGTTCGGCCGGTTCGTGCACATCATCCCACGGCCCTTCTCATCGAAGACGTACCCCTCGCAAAAGCCGCCGCGGTTATAAAGCTCCGCCAACGCCGCAACGTCGTCCGCCATCTCCTTTGCGTGGGTGCGCAGGTACTCCTCGTACGCCTTGTAGCCCATCTCCTCATAGCGGTCGAGCCAGCGGCGGTAGATTGCCGTCACACCGGCGGCGTACTCGGGCTTCTTCATGCGTCCCTCGATCTTCAGGGAATCGATGCCGGTGGCCAGCAGCTCGTGGAGGCGCGGCAGAAGGCATTGATCCTTCGGGCTCAGCAGAAAGCCGAAAGCGCCGTTTTTGCCCTTCGTCCCGCCGTGCTCCGTGTAGTAATAGCGCTTGCGGCAGGGCTGCGCGCACCGGCCGCGGTTGCCGCTTCGTCCGCCCGCAAGGGAGGATAAAAGGCATTGGCCGGAGTAGCAATAGCACAGCGCTCCGTGCACGAAAATCTCCAGTTCCCGGTCCGTCCCCTTCGCCAGCTTTGCGATCTCCGAAAGTGAAAGTTCTCTCGCCGGAACGATGCGCGTCACCTGCGAAGGCAACAGCAAAGCGGCGCTTTCCTGCGTGATCGTCATCTGCGTGCTCGCGTGGATCGGAAGGTCGGGAAACCATTCCGAAATCCGCTTCATCACGCCGAAATCCTGCACGATCACAGCATCCAGCCCCGCCTCATAGTACGGCAGCAGATACTCCTTAAGCTCTGCCATCTCATTGTTCTTCAATACCGTATTGACCGTCAGATACACCCTGACACCGCGCATGTGAGCCTCGTCGATACCGCGGATCAACTGCTCCTCGGGCGGATTGTCGGCATAGGCGCGGGCGCCGAAACGCGCGCCGCCGATGTAAATTGCGTCACAGCCTGCCTCGATCACGGCGCAGAGCGCTTCGTAGGATCCGGCCGGCGCAAGCAATTCGATTTTCCCAGGGTGTCTCGTCATGTCTCTCAATTCCGGTTCTTGCGATAGTTGGACAGTTCGGTCTCCAGGCGGACGATCTTCTTCTGATCCTCCATCCGGGCTTCCTTCATCTGCTCGATCCGTTCCTCCAGCTCCTTGATCCGCGAACGATCCGCAAGCATGTCATGCTTCATGTTGAAGATGTCGGTCTCGCGCTGCTCCACCTCGGACTGCTTGTTCGCACAATCCTGCCTGCTCTTCAGGTAATCGTCCGCGACATTGATCAGCACAAGCGCCTGCTTCATGTCAAGGTCCATGGTCTTGTAGCCCTTGACCTCCTTCATGGAAGCGTATTTGCTGTTTAGATACGTCGCGATCTTCTGGAGATATTCCTCCTCCTCGATCCCGGCGATGCAATA
>CACZRV010000134.1 GCA_902783725.1 uncultured Lachnospiraceae bacterium
CACGACCTCTGCGTCCCGAACGCAGCGCTCTACCAAACTGAGCCACGCCTCGAATTTTCGCGTGCTTTGATATTATGCAACACAAAAGCCGAAATGTCAAGCGTAAAATATCACTTTTTCGGGCACGCGAAAATCAATTCTGAAACGACCCTTTTTCAGGGATTCAAAACCTAGTTCAGGTCGTAATACATCTGTACGGTGCCGTCCGCTCCCTCGGAGATAAAATAGATCTGCAGAGACAGCGGAACCCACATGACGGACTCCATCTTAATCTTGTTGTTGCCGAATTTTTCCTTCAGCTTCGCATCGATGGAAGGAATGCCCGTCTTGTCGTAGTTCGAGCCTTCCGAGTAGTAAATGATCAGCTCTTTATTCTTCTCCTTTACGACAATCTCCTTAAGCTCTGCGTTGATCGCAGGATCCTGCACGCACTCCCAGATGGCCTGCAGCAGCTCATTGACGGTCTGAACATCCTTGTCCACGCGACCTTCGATCGCATCCAGCTGGTACTGCTTCAGCCACGAGGACCAGTTGCTCGGCTCCTCCTCGTTGCCGGGATTGAACTTCATCGACTCGAACTTTTCCTTCGCAGCGGTCGGAAGGTTGATCTGCGTCGTACCGATGTTGGAAACCGTGTACGTCTGCTCCGCCTTCGTGCCGTCCGAGAGCTGGAACCGCATCGCAATCTCCTTGAGCACAGCGCCGTCGTAGCTCACGGTGATCTCAATGTCACCGCATTCTGCGATGCGCGCAAGCGAATTGTCACCGTAGTAGTACAAAAGCCCCTTGAAGTTGTTCTTGAGCGAGTCTAAAAAGCCCGCGATCATCTCCTTGCGGATGATAAAGACATCCGAACCGTCCTCGGTCTGATGATACCCGAACGTCTTCTCCAGATACTCGGTGCTTCCGAACGGAGCCAGCAACGACGCAAGCGATGCATTTTCCGGAATCAGAGTCTTCGGCCAATCCGGAAAAAGGTCCGCGCACATGTGCACGAACGCCTGAAATGCCTCGTCGCCGGGCTCGTGCAGACCGTGGACGAACGCGTACATGTAGCCCGCGTCCTCCTTGCTGATCGGCACATACTCGTAGTTCATCTTGCTGTCGCCCCACCAGGTGCAAAGGTGGATTCCGCCGTTCGGCTGCAGGAACGCGTACTCGTGCTCCTTCGTGCCGTCCTCGTAGATGCTCTCCTTGAACGCCAGCTCGCCGTCATCGCACTTGATGAAGCGATAGTTGTTGGCCTGCTTTGTCGGCTCCGATTCCGTGGGCACCTTCGCGGTCACCGCAGCGCTGAAGGAGAAGTTTCCGTCGGCAAATGCGTTGTGCGCCGCAGTGAGAATTCTCTCAAACGGTGTTCCCGTGAGCACGACCGGCTCCTCCGTAGGCTCCGGCGTGGGCGTCCCCTGCTCCGCCGACTTGGTCGGCGTCGGCGTGTTCGTCACGTCATTTTTCGTCTCATTGTCCGTTTTCTTGCCGCAGCCGGCCAGCATCACCAGCACCAGGACAAGAATCGTAAGCAGCTTTTGTTTCTTCATAACACACCCCCGTAAATAACAAATCACTCTGCCCGTGAACACTCACAGGCTTTTCACCAGTATATCACCGCGCGGCCTGTTCGTCAATATGATTTACCTATAGTTTTCGCACTTTTCGCAAATTCCGGTTGCATTTTCAACGAAAAAGGCCGCACCCGGGATGAGTGCGGCCGCAAATCATTGCAATTTCTATTTACTTTGTGAGCAGCCCCATCAGCTTGGCGCTGCGCTCCATGAACGCAGTCATGTCAGCGGGCTCGAGCGGACCGTGCGAAATTCTCGCAAGGTCGTAGATCTGTGCGCACAAAAGTGCGGTATTCTCGCCGTCGGCATTGTCCTTTACGTACTTCACAAGGTCGTTTCCGGCATTCAGAACAAGCGTCGAATCGTCCGGAAGTCCGGCCTGCGCCATGCCGTACATCGCCATCATATCCTGCATGCGGCGGCTGTCCTCCGAGAGCGTAATCATCGCCGGAATCGCCGCGTTCTTAAGCTTCTCCACCTTGATGTCGAGCTCGCTCTTGTCAAGTGCCTTTCGGAAAATGGTCGTAAGAGCCTCGGTCATCGCCTTGAGCTCCTCCTCGTCGGCCGCCTCCTTCAAGGTGTCCGTCACGTCCGCGTCGATGCGGCGGAACGTAACCGTATCATTTTCCTGCTCAAGCTGCGTGATGAACGGCTGGTCGATACGGTGCGTCATGATCAGCGCATCCACGCCGTTGTCGCGGAACATATTGATGTACTGACTCTGCTGCTTCTCGTCGGTCACATAGTAAACGACGGTCTTCTCCGGCTCCTTCGCGTCGTCGGTCTTCGCCTCATCCGCCTTGGTCTCGCCCTCGGTCTTCGGCTCCTCCGCCTTCACATCCTCGGCCTTCGCTTCCGCAGTATCGCCCCTGGCAGCCTTCGCAGCCTCTACGTACTCCGGCAGCGTGATGTACTTGCCGTCTAAGTTCTTATAGATGAGAAAGTCCTTCATCTTCTCGCGGAACTTCGAATCCTTGAGGCAGCCGTACTTGATGAACGGGCAGATGTCGTCCCAGCATTTTTCGTAGTTTTCGCGGTCGGTCTTGTACATGCCGGAAAGCTTGTCCGCAACCTTC
>CACZRV010000135.1 GCA_902783725.1 uncultured Lachnospiraceae bacterium
CACTCGAGAGTGACAGGCAGTTTTTTCATGCGAACGAGGAACAAACACGAACACGTAGCAGCGTGAAACGCTGCGAGAGTGTGAGTGCTCTCAGTCGGTGAAGTCGCAAGTCGGTGTAGGATTGCGAGAGCGCGTCAGCGCGAAGCAATCCGTTTATCATTCAAATATGATTTAGGCAGAGCGAGCAACAAACGCGAGCACGAAGGAGCGCGTAAGATTGAGCGAGCCCGAACCTCTCCTCTCACTCCCCCTCAAAAAATCCCAGCAACTTTTCGTCAATCTCAGAGATCGGCTCAACGCCTTTAATCTCACTGTATAAGGCAAGCTGCGTTATCTCATCTTTGTCATTTATCGCTTCGAACAACGAATTGATGCTTACTTCGGGCAGAGCCACACCGTATAAGCCGCCCAATGATTGCCGTCCCGGTCTTTACAGATATAGTTTTCATCGTTCATAGCGCATTTCTCCCCGCTGTCAGAATCAGTTTTCCCCCGCATCGGCCGGCAACATATAATACCGCCCAATCGTATACATCTTATAAAACACAATCTCCTCCCCCGCCTCGGCCGAGGCAACATAACATGTGTCCTTCACCTTGATCGCATCATACTCGTCCTCGGAGACGCGGAACTCCTGCTCCTTCCCGTTCTTGTCGGTGAAGTAGATGTAGTACGACGTGGAGGTCGATGTCGTATTGTCGTCATCGTTTGAGTACGTCTTGGTCTTTGAATTTTTCCGCTCCACCTCGACGGAGTTCAGCGCGCATTTGACATCCGCCGGTTTAGGCGGCAGTTTTGACGTCAGATAGCGCTGCAAAACAAATACGCCGACGGCGATCAGAATGGCCGGGATCAGGCAGGAGATCGACTTCTTTATCTTAAACTTGCCGAGGATCAGGGTGATCAAAAACGCCGCTATACTCGCCACGAAAAGTGTCCCGAGCACCCAGATAACGATCGCCACGAGAAAATTGTTACTGTCCTGTTTCGAGCGATAATAGTTCCGATACTCAACCTTGAGGAGGTCCTCGGTGATCACGATCCGCTTCTGGTCCTCCGGATCGAGTTTGCGGGCTTCGTCTTTGACGCGGTTGATCTCTTCCCGCAGCTCCGACTCGTTCTCCATGCTGCCGATCATCTGCTTGCACAGAAACGTCACTCCGTAGGCATAAAAAACATACACGAGCAGCATTACGGCAAAGACCACAACCAGTTTCAAAAGCTTTCGAACGATAACCATGTCCCCTCCTTCTCCGCCAAAAAAACGGAAATATCATTTACCTTATCATAGCATACATTTTCCGGATTTACAACAACGAATCTCCCGTAGCATCTCCGCCCGACATGTAGTATAATAGATTCGCATTCACCAACAAAAAGAGGAAACGGCGCGCCGTTTCCCCGGAGGATTTATGGTACAAAGAAAAGACCTTCTGTCGCTGGGCTTCTACCGCCTCAGCGCATTTCACGGCAGTGACGGACCGCTGTCCTACCGCATCGAAAAGATCGAGGAGGAGGACGGCGTCGACGCCAAAGGCAAGCCCAAAAAGGAAATCGTCGGCCTGCGCGTCATCACCTATCCCGGCCCTTACAACTATGAAAATACGGACGATTCGCTCAAGGAGGCGAAGGATTTTCCGTTCGCGGTCCAGAGCCTCGACGATATCGTCGAGTACTTAAACAGCCTTCCGAAGCCGGAGCTCGTTCCGTAGAACCGCTGCCGCGGTTTATTCGAAAAATACATCCGCCAGCCGCACCGCTGCCTGCATGTCCGCAGAAGCCATGAGCTCGCACGCGGAGTGCATCGCGAGGATCGGAACACCTGCGTCCAGCGTCGCCATCGGCAGCTGGGAGGACAGAAGCGGTCCCATGGTGCTGCCGCCGGGCTGGTCGGAATGGTTCGTGTGCACGGCAAACGGAACCTTCGCTGCCGCAAGACGCTCCCGCATCTCGGCGACAAGCTCGGGCGAATAGGTGTACCGCTGGTTTGCGGAAACCTTCAGCACAACGCCGTCCCCAAAGCGGGCCGAGTTGGCCTCGTCGTATTTTTCGGGATGATTCGGATGGAGCGCATGCGCCACATCCAGGGACAGGCAGCGACCGGCAAATACCGCCTCCGAGAGGCGCGCCGCCGGGAGCCCGAGTCCGTCGTAAATCTTCGAAAGAAGCATCGGAGCCAATGCGGAATCCGCACCCTGCCGCGTCTGCGACCCGACCTCCTCATTGTCAAACCACATCGCAACACACAGTCCGCGGCCGCGTTTTGCGGCCTTTTTGATTGCCGAAAGAAGGGCAAAGCACGACGTCTGGTTGTCAAGCCGCGGGGCCGAAACCATGTCCTTGCGGATGCCCACAAGCTCCGCCGGCTGCGTCGCATACACAAACAGGTCGGACTCCACGATGTCCGCTGCCTTCACGCCGACCAGCTTCGCCACGTACTTGCCGAGCCAGTTCTTCTCCATTCCGAAGCCCGCCAGCGGACGAAGGTCCACCTGCTTTTTGAGCTCCACGCCCTTGTTGACCTCGCGGTTGTAGTGGATCGCAAGGTTCGGGATCGTGAGGACCGGACCGTCGCTTGCCACAAGGCATTCGATGGTGTGCCCGGTCTCGCCGATGACAGTCGTGCCCTTGGGAAGCGCCGTCGGAAGTCCCGCTTTGCGCACAAATACGCGCCCCGCCACACCTAAGGGTCTGTCGAGCCACGTGTTCAGGATCGCCCCGCCGTAGACGTCCGTGTCGACCAGCGCATAGTACGATCCGGTCTCGCCGTTTGGCTTGATGTGAAGGCACGGATAGTCCGTGTGCGCCAGCTCCAGAACCGCCGCGTCACCCGCCCGGTAATCCTTTCCAATCACCCAGGCAAAGGTCGCACCGGCCGGTCCCTTCGCCATGTACGCGCCTGGCGCAAGCTCCCACGCCTTCGCCAAGGGCAGCTCGGCGAAGCCGCATTTTCCGAGCTCGCTGCGGATCAAAGCCGCGCTGTGGTACGGCGTCACCGCCTTGTTGAAAAATGAAATCCACTCCTGCTTAGCACTCATAAATCACCTCGAAACTCATCCCCGATCAAAGATCGATCATGTGGATGTCCTTGAGCAAAATCGTAATCTTGCCGTCCTCGTCCTGCACGTACTCGACGTAGTCCGGATTTTTCAAATACGCGACCGGCACCAGCAGCTCGATACCGTTGTCGGTCACGATCTTCGCCTTCTTCATAAGAGCCTTCTCCGTCTTCGGGCTCACCGGGATCGGCTCGCGCTGCACCTGCTCCGCTGCCATGCGCTCGCGGTACGCGCTCTCCGCCTCCTTGTTGTCGGCAAATACTTCCTTCTCAATGGCCGGCACGCTCACGCTTCCGGTCTGCTCCGCATGCTCCGCGACCTCGCGCTTGTAGTCCATGATCTTCTCGGCCACCTGCTCCTTCGGATAGCACTCGCGGATGACCTCCACCGCTGCCTCGCGCATCACCTCGACGGTCTTCTTTTCCGATTTTTTCGCGCGAAGCCGAAGCACCTCGTCCGCAAGGTAGTTGACCCTGACATCGCCGATGTAGTGCTCCGTGTCCGACAGCCGCACCGTGCGGTTCGTCCCGTCGATCACAAAATACTCGCAGTTCTTAAGCCCCGACTTCGGCATCATCTTCGAGTTGAGCGCCCAGGACACGTTGCCCTCCGCATCGAGCCGGCACTGGTACATCTCCAGAAACGGCAGCTTGAAAAATGCCGTATACGCCTGCTCGTCCGCCATGAAGAACGAGAAGATTCCGCACCCCGGCTTCATCTCCGCATTATCCCGGATCAGCTCGTAAATCCTTCCGGAAACCTCCTCGGCAAATGCCTCCATTCCCTCCGGCTCCGTCGGCACCAGCAGCGCAGCGTAATCCTCCGCCCCGTACGTCGCGGTCCTCGCTCCCGTGTCCGAGAGCGCCGCCGCGCACAGCTTCGCAATGTAGCCGTACAGCGCATCCTCCGTGTCCAGCTTGATCTCCGTCACGTTCGTCATGGGCAGCGCCGCATCCAGCGTGCAGAGGATGTTCTTGTAAATTTCGATTTCTCCTGCTTTCATGTTTCATCCGGCCTTTTCCGAAGGCCTTACTCCTGTTACTGATATCATTCGTCGTCCGCAGAGGTCAGTGCCGCCTGTGCGCCGGCCGCCTCATCAAACATCGCCTTCACCGAAGGCGCGCCCTTTGTGAGCTTCTTGATGGAGAGGTCGTCTGCCTTGTCGTTGGCAAGACGCAGCTGATTCGCCGACCCGAGCAGCGCGTCCTTGGTCTTCTGCAGGTGGTCGATGGTCTTGTCGATCTCCTCGATGGCCTTCTCGAATTTTTCGCTTGCGATGCGGTAGTTGCGGGAAAACTGCTCCTTGAAGGCGTTCATGTTCCGCTCAAAATTCGTCACGTCAACCTGCTGGTTCCGCACCACCGCAAGCTCCCTGCGGTACTCCACAGACCGCATCGCCGCGTTCCGCAAAAGCGTGATCATCGGAATGAAGAACTGCGGGCGGATGACGTACATCTTCTCGTAGCGGTACGAGACATCGACGATACCGTTGTTGTAATACTCGTTGTCCGCCTCCAGCAGAGACACCAAAACCGCGTACTCGCACTTCTTCTCGCGGCGGTCCTTGTCGAGCTTCGCGAAAAAGTCCTCGTTCTTATGCTTCGTGGCCGTCTCGTCCAGCTCATTTTTCATCTCGAACATGATGGACAAAAGCTCGTCCTTCTCCTCGCCGTCAACGAACTCGCGAAAAATAAAGTCGCCCTTGCTGCCGCCGCTGGCGTCGTTGTCCTTCTCAAAATACGCCTTCGGAAACGCCGTCATGCGCAGCTTGTTGAACTCGATCATGCAATGCTGCTCCAGGCTCTCGCCCACCATCTTCGTGGACTGTTTCGCCTTGAAGTCTTTGTAAAATGCAATCTCCTCGTCCTTCGACTTAAGCTGACTCGCGTACTGCTCCTCCTTCGCGCGCAGCTCCGCCTCGCGCTGCGTTTTCGCCGCGGCGCGCTCGCTGTTCATCTGCATGTCTTTCGCCTGAAGCCTGCTCTCGTACTGCTGTTTCAGGGACTGCTCGTTAGCCTCCAGAAGCAGAATCTTCTGCTCGCGCGAGGAGAGCTCCTCGTCCTTCTCGCGAAGCGCCTCGCTCACCGCAAGCTTCTTCTCGGTCTCGGCGCGCTCTAAGGAAGCGCGAAGCTTCGCGACCTCCTCTGCCATCTTCCGAACCGCATCCTCGCCGGCCTGTTTCGCCGCTGCCAACTCGTCGCTGTGCTGCTTATCAAGCGTCAGCCGCGCGCGCTCCTGCTCGCCGGCCTGCCGCTCCCGAAGCTCCCGGACGCGCGCCTCAAGCTCCCTGCGAAACTCCTCGTCGCGCACCTGTTGCGCAATCTGCGTATATCCCGACTCATCCACCGCAAACACGGTCCCGCAATTCGGGCATTTGATCTCCTTCATCGTTCCACCCCTTCAAAAAAACACTCACTTCTGGTAAATTACGGCCTCGACCTGCTGGCCGTTGCTGTCCTCCCCGGCCACGAGCCGGTCGTCCGACTTGCCGTCCAGCTGCACATAGTTTCCCTCGAGCGCCCACGTTCCGCTAACCCTTCTTCCCGCACGCGCCGAGCCCGCCCAGGCAAAGCCCGACCACCATCGCGAGCAACAAAAACCTTGTCGCTCTCTTCATCCTCACTCACTCCTTACACTACACGCATTTCTCGCGGCAAATGCCAACTTTTATTATACCTTTTTCGCCCCCACGCGGCAACACAAAGTTTGCGGGGGGAGGGGGCGGCGCTGCCTTCCGTCTCCCGAATCAGCGCTCGACACATAAGAAACGAAAACCGGCCGGCAATTAATGCCGACCGGTTGGTTTTTTAGATCGTACTCCGCAAAGCTGCAAAGAACTATTTAACTTTACTCTTCAAAATGTTCATCACGCGACTCACATACCCATCAGTATCGACCTCGACAATCTGATTCTCCACACCCTTACGGTAATCCTCAAGATTATACCGGATTAAGTACTGCGTACGGGTTTCGGAAAAATGATTGTATTCCCACTGCCACTTATGCCGAAATTCATGCAAAACAGCCATGGTATACAACTCCGCCGTGTATGCATTGGTGATGTTGATTATCATTACATCCTCGTCTGCAATGTACTTTGCATAAACACCCTCCAAAGCGTTTAGGGAGTAATTCTCCTCATATTTTTTCTTCGCCTTATCTTTGCTCATGTAAGATTCGTAATAAGACTGCTTACGATTCAGTTTCTCTACAAGCTCAGACAGTCGACCGACATAAAACTCCTTCGGAAAACTTACTCCGAGCATCTTACTCACTTCCCATGCAAGCGAAAATCTGTCGCATTCCCGAATGCTCGCAACCACTGTGCTCTTTTTCGCAAACGGCTTATATGCATTAATCACTCCGTCCGTAACTGTTGGCGTTCCGAACAGATACCTGTACCCAATTATATTCGGTTTAAATATTCTCTGGTTCACAGGCAAATATAGTTTTTTCGAACCGGCAATAACTGCAACACTACCCTTGCGTTCTCTTCCCGTATAGTTTTCTTCCACCTGAACTTTGATTGTGTTTCCCGAGATGCTAACCTTAATCCATGAATTATAAGATTTCACAGACAAAACACCGGAACCCGACACCGTAAATCTCTGCGCGGGAACGCCCTTCGAATTATTTACTCCACCGTCAAAAACGATCTCGTCGACAACCTTCCCGTTTGCATCTTTTACAACAATGTCCGCTGTTGTCACTGCATTTTGCACCGATGCTCCGCTTCCTGCCTTCTGCGCCAACGCAGTCGCCGGTATCGTAGTTCCAACCAGCGCAAGCATCAGCACTACCGCCAACACTCTCGCAGCCAAGCACTGCTTCCAATTCCCCATGTTATTTTGTTTCATTGGTATAAACCCCCTTTACATTATTATTCCGCTTTGCGGATGTAAAGGAGCATATCACATTTCCCTTAAAAAGTCAATATCATTTACCTTTGTTTCATTACAATTCTATTATGGTGAACTTTGTTTGTCAGGCAAAGTTATTTCATACATGCCTTCAGCTTGTTGGCTTCGACATCATGCTATTGACAACAAAAGGAAGAGCGGCCACAAAGGGCCGCTCTTCTCCTGTTCCAACCAGTTTCAATTTTCTCAACAGCAAAAACTAGTGCTGAATAACAGTATCTTTCCAATTGACTTCGTAGATTTCACCGAACGCATAAACCCACATTCTTTCACTCCATTTGTGCGTTGTATTAGCATTCTGTCTGTTTCCCGAAATCGAAATCGAAATCGATCCCGTTATCTCCTTGTGCGGATAAATATCCATCACCGCCATGGTCCTGTCATACCTAAAAAAGCCTTTATCATTATTTACTTGATCATTTTCCGGCTGATTTCTATAATCTACCCATGCTTGTTTTATACCGACAACGTGCTCATATATACCTTTTGCTCCCAGCATCTTGGAAATACTGTTTGTAGCAGCATTATCAAGACTACCAAGTCCCATGGAAATGAGAGTGTCTTCACATGTTTTGATTATTGAATCATTCAACTCCTCTTCCGTCAAGTCGTAGACATAAGCTTCAGCCAAGTTATCAGCAATTCCGGAAACCAGCGCTGAAAGGTCACCGATTTCCTTCAGTTCCGGGAACACATCGGACAAAAGGCCAACAATGTCTGATGCCAAACCCAAAAGCTTTGTTCCGGAAAGCAGGAGTGTCTCTGATAACGTTTGCTCGTTATGCTCTACTAAATAATTTGAACTTACCCCTGTAAAGGTAACATTTTTGTTCAAATCACTAATCCAGTACACAATACACGACAACGAAGCATCGCCTTTGACTTCCTTAATTTCCACGGCTGTGTTAAGTTCAACCTTCTTCGCCTGCGGATGTGTCTCATATATATTTCGTGACAACTTCAAATATGAAACATCCAACTTAACCCATATCTCATCATAATTATCAAAATCGATACTATAGCTTGGCTTTCCCTTCTCTTTTACACAGAATGGTTCCTCTCGATGATACACGAAAAACTCATTGTTACCGCTTGCGGAAACCCTGATGCCGCTACCATCAAAATTATAATACTGATCTTTTGTGAGGGTTCCTGCTTTGCTCAGATAATCTGCGTATTCGTTGTCAAGTTGATTCCTTGTAAGTGTATTGCCCTTTGAATCAAGGTATCCTTTAGGCCGATACTGAAGGAAAACAATCCTGGTGTTTTCACGCTTTCCGGTGTTATCAGCAACGGTAAATGTCACCTCTGTCCGACGCCACAACGGTGAGCTTTCACCATCACTTAGTGCGTCAAAACAAGGGTCACATGTAATCCAATAGCCTGCATAATCCCTCTCAATGTGAATCCAATCCGCGTCAGAATTAATTGTTGTGTTTTCATCGTCATCAGCTGCATAATAGAACCTAAAATAGGCGCGATTAGAAGTTGTGGCTGGATTGGGCGCCAACCAATTATCTTCACCATTGAGCGTTTTCTTCTGGAAATGACCTCTGGCATCACTCGTGAACACCCAAGTATGTCTTCTTTCCCAGACAGCATACAACTCAGCTGTCTCGCCGATTTCAGAAACAACATCCTGTACTATATTGGCATCGGTCAAGATGGTTTCCGCTTTGTTACGAACGCACCACCCCAACAAAACATATTCTTCGCCGACCACGGCACCCTCAGGGACCACCACAGGCAAAAGGTTGTCATTCAAAGAAAAATAATACTCTACAGTATCGTTTATGCCTATCTGGTTCCAATGATAAGTAATCTTTGTCTTTTTCAAGCGAGGAATCGCTTCATAATACTCATCCCCGCAAAAAACACACTTGCAGAGCATTTCTCCTTCAATAAATTCCGTTGCTTCGAGAACAACCGTTTTTTTGTAAAAGTGCTCTCTCGTTACTTCGATACCGCAGGTATCGCAGATACAGGTGCAATAAGTCTCGTCTTTTTCGTTTCCTTTAAGTTTCCACTTGTGCTCCCCATATGCTTGAATGCTACGTCCATCTCTTACGTGGTTGCACTTTGTGCACTTGTACTCTTCTTTTCCAGGAACACAATCATGCGGCGCAGTTGTCTCCCACTGGTAGTTATGTGCTTCTGTTTTTGTAAGCTTACAAACTTCACAACGATAAGTTTCACTTCCTTCAGAGGTGCCGGAAGCACCTACGAACGACTCCAGTTTCCAATTGTGGCCCAACGCCTGAATAGGCTGTCTGCTTTTAACCGAACCACACCATTTGCACTTCTTTACGCGAAGTCCACTATTCTCGCAGGTAGGTTCGTCTGCTATTACCCACTCATACTTGTGTTCAATCTTCTCTATTGGATCACTCTTGGTAGCTCCGCAAACAGAACACCTGCTTTCAACAGCCCCTTCTTTTGTACATGTCGGATTTGTTGTTCCAACAACCTCCCATGTATGGTCTCCATAATACTGAATAGATTCCCACGCGGTCCCTTTGCCGCACACTTTACATGTGTACTGATTTGTTCCAGAGCCCTTGCAAGAGGGCTGAACAGTTACACGCCACTCGCAGTTATGCGGAATCATGTCAATGTCTTCTGCTGTTGTTTCCGTGCATCCGGAACGGGTGCATTTAAATGTCTTGGTACCCTTTACTGTACAGGTTGCCGCTTTTGTCACGGTTCCCGCATCCCAGGAATGTCCAAGTGCGGATGTGTCCTGGCGATTTACAACCGATATACATCCGGATCTGGTACAGTACTGTTCCTTTTTTCCCCCAGTAGTACACGTTGCATTAACAGTAGTTCTCCACGCATAAGCATGCCCGAGAGCTGACCCCTCGGTTTTACCGCAGACGCTGCACGTCTTTGCCTTAGTACAGGTTGCAGCGACCCAGGTATGGTCCCCATAATACTGAATAGGTTGCCACGCAGTCCCTGTACCGCACACTTTACATGTGTACTGATTTGTTCCAGAGCCCTTGCAAGAGGGCTGAACGGTAACGCGCCACTCGCAGTTATGCGGAATCATGTCAATGTCTTCTGCTTTTGTTTCCGTGCATCCGGAACGGGTGCATTTAAATGTCTTGGTGCCCTTTGCTGTACAGGTTGCCGCTTTTGTCACGGTTCCCGCATCCCAGGAATGGCCGAGTGCCGACTGCTTTACCGCCGTACATCCGGAGCGGGTGCACTTTTGGTTTGTCTTACATGTTGCTGCCGCGCCCCAACTGTGACCTAATGCTTTAATAGTATCTGTTGTCGTTCCCGAGCAGCCGGAACGGGTACACTTATACGTCTTCGTTCCATTAGCCGTACAAGTTGCCGCCTTCGTTACGGTTCCGGAATTCCACTTATGACCAAGCATTGTAATGGTTCCATTTCCGTACTGACTTCCTATTCCACAAACGGAGCACTTTGTAATATATGTGCCGCCAGTGGTACACGTCGGCTGCTTATTGACGTACTGCTGCATCTTGTGTCCAAGCGCCTTCTGTGCAACATAACCACACGTCTTACAATACTTCTGAACGGTACACGTTGCCGCGGATACGTTGTAGTTATGATAAGTACATACTACAGCCTGATGAGAGGAAGCTCCTACCTGAATCGATTCCTCCGCTTCACAATGAACATGATTCTGTTCATCTGTGACGGCATTTGCCGTCTTAGTTGCGAACGGCAGTATACAAAGAACCCCCAATACTACCGCCAGTACCGCAAGTGCGATACTTTTTCTCTTAACACTTTGCCAATACAATTCTGACTCTCCTTTAGAAAAAAATATTCTCAGCGCGCAGAGGCCGAGTGCCTTATTATAGCATGTATAAAATAGTATATCAACAAGAAATTGTTACCGACACAGACAATACTCTTCTTCGAATAATCGCCTACCAAATCACTTCCTTCCCCGGTAAAAAATGCTGTTAAGCCCTTATTTTATAGGCCTTTCCGCGCGTTTTCGTTTTTTTGAACCGATTTCATTTTACCTCAATTCAAAAGTTTGTTTCTCTGTATACAAATATGCACGTACTAAATACAAAATATCGAATTGGTTTATGTTGAATTTGTTTGTCCGGACAAGCATTTTGCGCTGTCCTTTCCCCGTATTCTTCTCCGCCCTTCCCAGCCGCCCGCGAGGGGCGGCCGGTACAAAGCAGATTTAGGGTATCAAAAACAATGAGAGATGGCTTGTTTATTACTTGGCGTCGAAGCGCGCCTCCGGCTGCATCCACTTCGGATAAACCTCGTCGCTCGTCAGCTCGCACACGACTCCCTTGGGCGTCACATAGCGAACGATGCCGGCGGCGGTGTCGTCGATCTTGTCAAAGATGCGGCCGGCGCTGTAGCAGTCCCCCAGGACCGTGCCGACGCTGTTGGCAACCCAGCCGATCTGGCCGAGGCCGGGCATATTGACCTTGATGGCCTCGTGGTCGTATTCATTTGCCGGATCCTTCACCAGCTCGACCGTCATGCCTTCCTTCGCGAACTCCGTGCCGTAGCGGAAGTTCATCCCTGCAATCGTGAAATAAATCGTGTTCATACGTCCTCCTTTCACGGGCGGCTCGCCCGCTTTCATGCCCCTTGTTTCTTGGTTCATCTAGAGGATACCACACAACGCGTACGATAAAACGGACACAAAAAGCGCCCCGGGCAGGATTTTTCGACCCTGCTCCCGAGGCGCAAACAACGGTTCTTTGCTTGTAAAAATCATTTCCCGAGACAGTCTGCGTAAGCCTTCTCCCAGTAGGTCTGCTCCGGCCAGTCGGAGTTGGCGTAGGCGTCCCGCAGGCACTCGATCCAGTACCCGAGCTTCGCCAGCTGCTCCGGCGTGAACTGGTCGGGAACGGCGTTCCCGGCGGCTGCATAGTGCATCAGAAAGCCGAAGAGCGTGGCGCGATCCTCAAGGCGATTCATGCAACCGTAACTGTACGCAAAATAGCGGTAGTTATCGCCCACCGTATACACATCGCTCTGCAGTTCAAAATCCCCCGTTTCCGCATACTCGAAGCCCGGCGGATTGAGCTCGTTCCAGCGGTCCTCGCTGAATTTGACGTCCACGCCGCGCGATCGCATCGACATGATGGAATAATCCGCAGCGTGCGTCAACTCATGCGGCAGCGTATCGTCCAGATTATCAATCAGATCCGCTCCCCTTATATCCAGCGCAACATAATTCGCCACGCCGCCGTCTTCCCTCGCCCGGGTGTCGTACAAGCCCGCGTACAATTCCATATTCTTCACCAGGTAAAGCTCCATCCGCGCGTTCGGCACAGTGACCAGGCGGCGGACCATGCCCCGCGGGTACCGGGACAAAATCTCGTCGATGCGCGTAAGCGCCGCGCGGACAAGCTCCGGGTCCATCTGCTGTTCGCACGGAAGCGCGATTGCCTCTACGGACACGCGGTCGGCGATATAAATCTCAATTCCGTGCTTTCGTCCGATCTCATATGCCATATCGTAAAGGTCGTTCAGTTCCTCGACGCTGCCGCGGTACGTGGCCGGATCCGGCGTCGGTGTCGGCGTGTTGGTCGCTGTGGGCGTCGGCGTGCTCGTCGCCGTGGGCGTCGCCTCCGCCGTGGGCGCGGCTTCCGCGGTCGGCGATGCCTGCGTCACGGTGGGTGCGGTTTCATTTTTCGCATTGTCCCTGCCGCAGGCCGCAAGCGCCGCGAGCAGGAAAATGCACACCAGCAAAATTCTGTTTCGTTTCATAGTAAAATCCCCCCTGTCCCATCAGCATACGCCGCGAATGCGGTTTTGTCAATTCACTTGCGGTTGCATCCGCCCCTGTTTTCGCGGTATACTGTCAAAAAGGCCACGCGCCGCAATTCCCGGGTTTGGCCACGCGCCGCAACCTTTCGAAAGGAGCTTCGAAAAATGCAGATCCGCCTCATCTCCGATGTCCTCAAAGATCAATACGGCGAGAAGATTTACCGGCTCGCGCTCGCGAGCGGCTGCACGTGCCCGAACCGCGACGGCACGCTCGGCTTTGGCGGCTGCACCTTCTGCTCGGAGGGCGGCAGCGGTGAATTTGCCGCAGGACCGGCAACTGCACAGTCAATCGCCGAGGACCTGGACGCTCAGATTGCGAAGGCGAAGGCACTCGTTCGCGCGAAGACGCGGGGTGAGCGGTTCATCGCGTATTTTCAATCGTACACGAACACGTACGGCGATCTCGGCAGGCTGCGTGAGCTGTATCTTCGCACGATCATGCGGGACGACATCGCCATATTATCGCTTGGGACAAGGCCCGACTGCGTCGGCGACGACGTGATCGCCATGCTTTCGGAGCTTAACCGCAAGAAGCCGGTCTGGGTCGAGCTCGGCCTCCAGACCGCGCACGACGATACGGCGGAACGGATCAACCGGTGTTACCCGCGAAGCACGTTTGAGGATGCATACCGGCGCTTAAAGGCCGCCGGCCTCACGGTGGTCGTGCATCTGATCTTCGGTCTTCCCGGCGAGGACGAGGCCGCGATGCTCGACTCCGTCCGCTACCTCGCCTCCCTGAATCCGCCGCCGGACGGCGTGAAGCTTCAGCTTCTGCAGATCCTGCGCGGAACACGCATGGCAGCGGAATTTGCCGCAAATCCCTGGCCGGTCATGTCGCTTCCCGAGTACGCGGACCTTTTGGTCAAGGCGCTTCGCCTTCTTCCGCCCGAAACGGTAGTCCACCGCATTACGGGCGACGGCCCGAAGAAACTCCTGATCGAACCGGCATGGTGCGCCGACAAAAAGCGCGTGCTGAACACGCTGCGCAAAGCCATCGCCGAGGCGCCCGAAGATTAAACGGGGCCGTATGCGCCGCTGCATCGTCGCTTGCCGATCCCGCACGTATCCGCAAAAACTCCCTCTTGCTTCCGATTTTGCCAAGCAGTATAATGAGACTGTAGTCTCATCGGCAGGCCGCCTGTGCGTTTTCCGCGGACTGCCAAACGGAACAAGGCAACTATTTTTCGCTTTTTTGTTACTTACGGAGGAGGACATATGGACGCGAAAGCTGCTGCGAAGAAAACCGCCGAGACGCGGGCGCGCCTTAAGAAGGCGCTTTTGAAGCTGTTGGAAACGAAGAAGTATCACGACATCAGCGTTCCGGAGATCGTGCTGGCCGGGTCCACCGCGCGATGCACGTTTTACCGGCATTTTCCGACGAAGGACGACCTGCTGCTTGCGTGCTGTGAGGAGCATTTTGAGGGGCTGTACCGCCATATGCAGGAGGAGCCCTCGTACACCTTCCACGACATGAGCTTCGGCTATTACTCGTACTGGACGGAGCACCTGGATTTTCTGCGGCTTCTGCAGAAACAGGACCTTCTGCACTTCTTCTCGAGCAACCTCGACCGCTTCCTCTACGGGGTGGCCGGCAATGCGCACGAGGCCGATGACGGCAGCGCACCGCCGCCGAAAATGATCTACCACTTCTTCTGCAGCATGTCCGCCATGAGCGGGATTCTTCTGTACTGGCTGAACACGGGCTGCCGCGAATCCGCCGAGCAGCTGGCGCAGTACTACGTCTCCTTCCTCGCCGAAGGCAGCGCGGACGATCCTGACTGCCGCTACTATCGCGAGCACCGCACGTACCCCTTCACGCCGTGCCTCGTCTGACCCGGCGCGCATAAAACGACCGGTGCAAAAACAGCCGGGCACTCATAACCCGCACGAAAAAAACAACCGGCCGCATACAACCGGCCGGAAAATAAACACAAAAACCAAAAGGGCCTCGCCCAGTAGCGAGACCCTTTCATTTTCCCTCTTCTATATCGCCGCTCCGATTCTTGGTGCGATCTTCCTCGCTGACCACCAATCCGAGCGACTTGGCGTTCATTGCGAGGTCCAGACGGCTTTCAAATCCCGTCTTCTCCATAATGTTCTGAAGATGCCGCTTCACCGTGTTCGCGGAGATGTGAAGCTTCTCGGCGATCTCCTCGTTCGTGAGGCTGCCTGTCAGCTCCCGCAGCACTTCAATCTCGCGGTCTGTAAGATCCGCTCTCGTGGCTTTTCCGAAGGGCACCCTGGGCGAATCACCCGGATAGACCGATTCGCCCTCCATCGTGCGATCCATGATTTCGAGCAGGCTGTGCTCGTCATACTCCTTATACCAGAAGCTTTCGATGCCGATGTCCCTCGCTTTTTCCTCCCAACTGGTCTCCGACGCAGAGGTTGTAAGGATGATCTTGATCTCGGGATGCTTGCGTTTGATTTCCTCGGCGGCGCTCAGCCCGTCGATTCCGTCCTGCATCATTACATCCAGGATCAGCAGTTCCACTGCATGGTCATCCACATATTTCAGGGCCTCACGCGCTGTTCGAAGCCCTGCAATCAATTCGTAACGGGTAGCTGCGCGCACATACATTTCAAAGAAGCCGCGGGAGATGTTCTGATCATCTACCACAACAACCTTCGTAGGGTTGTCCACTCGCACCACCGTTCCTTTCCCGGATTCACGGACGTGACCATCGTCTGTGCCGTTACTCCGATATTATAACTGGCGAAGACATCGCTGTATATCACCTTATTGTACCATTTTTTGAAGATTTTTGCGGAAAATTCACCGGCAAAATATGACAAAGCCCTCAGTTTTTCTGAGGGCTTCGCAAAATAACACTTTCCGTGAAGGCGACAACCGGATTTGAACCGGTGAATAACGGTGTTGCAGACCGGTGCCTTACCACTTGGCTATGTCGCCGAATATGGCTGTAATCGCTCTACAGCCGTGACCGAAGGTTTCCCGACGACCACTTACTCCCCGAGTAGGACTCGAACCTACGACACTCCGGTTAACAGCCGGATGCTCTACCGACTGAGCTATCGAGGATTATATACGAAAA
>CACZRV010000136.1 GCA_902783725.1 uncultured Lachnospiraceae bacterium
AACGGTCTCCAAAACCGCAGGTCGTGGGTTCGAATCCTACTGCCCCTGATAAGGCCAATGCGCAGGCATTGGCCTTTCTTGCTTTTTATGGCAGGATTTTCGGATGTGAAAGCGAGGAAAATGATGAAACAAAGATATATTTTACTGCTGGTTTGCGTGGTTTGCGCCGTGCTGCTTGCAGCCTGCGGAAAGGCCAAGGATAACGGAACGAACGAGACGGTACCCGAGGTGACGGCAACGTCCACACCGACACAGGGGCCGACGGCGACTTCGACGCCTTCGCCTTCCCCCACCGAGTCCCCGACACCGACGCCTTCGCCGATTCCCGAGGGAATGGTGAGAAGCGATGTTACGAACGAGTGGATCAAGAAGGAGATCGCCGAGGGGCGTCCCATCGCGGTGATGCTCAACAACAAGATCGAGGCAATTCCGCAGAGCAGCATCAGCCGCGCCGGACTTGTGTACGAGGCGCCTACGGAGGCGGACATCCAGCGTTTCATGGCTATCATCGAGGATTATTATGACCTTGACAAGATCGGCTCCGTGCGAAGCAGCCGCCATTACTATATCGACTGGATGCTCGAGTGGGATCCGATCTACTGCCATTTCGGCGGTTCCGAGTATGCTACGAAGATTTTGAAGAGAAGCGACATCCACAACCTTGACGGTATGGCCCTCGACGGCAAGACGTACTACCGCACGACAGACCGCGTTGCGCCGCACAATGCCTACACGGCAGGCGACAAGATCGTCGAGGAGTGCAAGAGAAGAAACTATCCGCTGACGCACACCGCGAACTATGTGAAGAAGCATTTTCAGTTTGCGGACGAAGAGCATCAGAACATGCTGGAGAGCGGATTTGACGCGACGTACTTGAAACCGGGCTATCCGGTGGACGAGCCGTGGTTTGAGTACAATGCGACGGACGGTCTGTACTATCGCTTCCAGTACGGCGGAAAGCAGATCGATGAGATGACCGGCGAGCAGCTGGCGTACAAGAATGTCATTTTCCAGTACTGCAAATGGAAGCTGATGGGCGACGGCACGAGCCGCATCGACATGACAACCATCGGTTCCGGCAAGGGGTATTTCATGACGAACGGCAAGGCGATTCCCGTTACGTGGAAGAAGGACTCGCAGTTCGAGCCCACGCGGTACTATGACATGGACGGAAACGAGATCACGCTGAATACCGGAAAGACGTGGATCTGTGTCATCAAGGACACGTACGCAGATAGAACGGACGTTCATTAAAACGAATACGAATTGACGGAGGGGTGCGTTTATGGGGTACGCAGATGACTTTGCCAAGGTAAAACAGTTCGGGCTTTTGTATGACAACTGCATGAAGGCCGGAGCAAATTACGATGACGATAAGAACGAGACCGGATACATCTTTGTCTGCGAGGCATTTTCCGAGATGAAGCGGATCCTTCGCGACGACAAGGGCTTCAGCTCCGATATCCTGTCGGACTTAAGCTGCCGCAATTACGAGATGTACTCGGTTTACAAGACGGATGCCGAGGGGAGCAAAACCAAAAACCCGTTCTATGCCCTTTTGGAGGAGGTTCGCAAGTTTGCGGATTACTATGTGAAGGGCATGAGCGTCAATGCGATCGCCGAGGTCAATGCCGGCACGTATGACAGCGCCTTCGACCGCATGAACCGCAATTCGGCCGATACGATATGGGCGGTGGGACTGATCGCCGTGATCCTGCTGATCGGCATCGTGCTTTTGCTGTTTTCCACGAGCAACAAATACGACTACTTTTTCCCGGGCGGACTGTGCGCCGTCATACTGGGCATTGTTCTGATCGTAATCCGGGCCAATGTCCACCGGGATTAGGAAAATGAGGTAACCATGTATCGAGTATTGCATCGCGACGGCATGGCCAAGCGGGGAGAGCTCACGACGGTCCACGGCACCGTGCAGACGCCTGTCTTCATGAACGTGGGGACGGTTGCGGCGATCAAGGGCGCCGTGTCCAGCGTGGACCTGGCCGGAATCGGCACGCAGGTGGAGCTGTGCAACACCTATCATCTGCATGTGCGCCCCGGCGATGAGATCGTGCGGCAAATGGGCGGTCTGCAGAAGTTCATGCACTGGGACCGGCCGATCCTCACGGACTCCGGCGGATTTCAGGTATTTTCCCTGGCGAAGCTTCGCAAGATCAAGGAGGAGGGCGTCTCCTTCAACTCACATGTGGACGGCCGCAAGATCTTTATGGGGCCGGAGGAGAGCATGCAGATTCAGTCGAATCTGGGATCCACCATCGCGATGGCATTTGACGAGTGTCCGCCGAGCACGGCCGAGAAGGATTACATCCGGCAGTCGGTGGAGCGCACGACCCGGTGGCTTAATCGCTGCAAGGCGGAGATGGACCGGCTCAATTCGCTGCCCGGAACGGTGAATCCGGAGCAGATGCTCTTCGGGATCAACCAGGGCGGAATCTACGAGGATATCCGCATCGAGCATGCGAAGGAGATCGCAAAGCTGGATCTCCCGGGATATGCAGTCGGCGGTCTGGCGGTGGGCGAGTCCCACGAGGAAATGTACCGCATTCTGGACGCCGTTGTTCCTCATCTGCCGGCGGAGAAGCCCGTGTATCTGATGGGCGTGGGAACGCCTGCAAACATCCTTGAGGGAGTTGCGAGAGGCGTGGATTTCTTTGACTGCGTCTATCCTACAAGAAACGGCAGACACGGTCATGCGTACACGAACCGCGGCCGGCTGAATCTGAAGAACGAGCGATATAAAACCGACGACCGTCCGATCGAGGAAGGGTGCGACTGTCCAGCGTGCAGGAATCATTCCCGCGCATACATTCGTCATCTTCTGGTCGCGGGAGAAATGCTGGGACTTCGACTTATGGTCTTGCATAATCTGCGGTTTTATAATAGAATGATGGAAGAGATCCGTGAGGCGATCG
>CACZRV010000137.1 GCA_902783725.1 uncultured Lachnospiraceae bacterium
AGCATCAAGCAGGGTGGCACCGCAGGAAAGATGAAATTATCGTCCTGTCCCGGCATTAAGGTATTAATGTGGGACAGGGCGTCTTTTGTTATAAAGACAGTTGTCCCGAATAAAAAGAAAGGAGACACAACGATGTCGAACACAGAAATCCCGTACAAGATTTATCTGGAAGAGCAGGAGATGCCTAAGGCATGGTACAACATGCGTGCGGACATGAAGAACAAGCCCGCGCCGCTCCTTAATCCGGGAACCCTTCAGCCGATGACCGCTGAGGAACTCGGCGGAGTATTTTGCGAGGAGCTCGTAAAGCAGGAGCTCGATAACGACACCGCGTACATTCCGATTCCGGATGAGATTCGCGAGTTTTACAAGATGTATCGTCCGTCGCCGCTCGTGCGCGCTTACTGCCTTGAGAAGAAGCTCGGCACGCCGGCGAAGATTTACTACAAATTCGAGGGCAACAACACCAGCGGCAGCCACAAGCTGAATTCCGCGATCGCTCAGGCTTACTACGCAAAGAAGCAGGGTCTTAAGGGTGTTACCACGGAGACCGGTGCAGGCCAGTGGGGCACGGCGCTCTCCATGGCATGTGCATACCTCGGTCTGGATTGCAAGGTTTTCATGGTTAAGGTTTCCTACGAGCAGAAGCCGTTCCGCCGCGAGGTTATGCGGACCTACGGCGCAAGCGTTACTCCTTCGCCGTCTGAGACTACCGAGGTCGGCAAGAGAATCCTTGCAGCTCATCCGGGAACCGGCGGAAGTCTCGGCTGCGCAATCTCCGAGGCGGTTGAGGTTGCCGTGAGCAATCCGGGATACCGCTATGTACTCGGAAGCGTTTTGAACCAGGTGCTTCTGCACCAGTCCGTGATCGGTCTTGAGACCAAGGCCGCACTCGACAAATACGGCATCGTTCCGGATATGATCATCGGTTGCGCCGGCGGCGGATCGAACCTCGGCGGTTTGATCTCCCCGTTCATGGGCGAGAAGCTTCGCGGCGAGAAGAACTATCAGATCATCGCTGTTGAGCCGGCATCCTGCCCGAGCTTCACCCGCGGTAAGTATGCATACGACTTCTGCGACACCGGTATGGTTTGCCCGCTTGCCAAGATGTACACACTCGGCAGCAACTTCATGCCCGCTCCGAACCATGCAGGCGGTCTTCGCTACCACGGCATGAGCAGCACGCTCTCGCAGCTGTACGCGGACGGCTACATGGAGGCAAGAAGCGTTGAGCAGACGAAGGTATTCGAGGCTGCGGAGATGTTCGCACGCGTCGAGGGTATCCTTCCCGCGCCCGAGAGCTCCCATGCAATCCGCGTTGCAATCGATGAGGCTCTCAAGTGCAAGGAGACCGGCGAGGAGAAGACCATCGTCTTCGGTCTGACCGGTACCGGTTACTTCGATATGGTCGCTTACGAAAAATTCAACAACGGCGAGATGGGCGACTACATCCCGTCCGACGAGGAGATCGCAGCAAGCCTTCAGATGCTTCCGAAGGTAGACTGATCGATCCGCAGGACACAAATAAAACGCGAAAAATATGCTTTACGGCATGTTTTCATGTGCTTTCAACGCCTCTTCTTCGGAAGGGGCGTTTTTGTGTTGCATTTTCCGCGCAGGGGCGCTTATAATGTGCCCGAATCCGGGACGAAAGGAGGGAATCGATCGTGCGCATCTCAGGGACAAGGAACATGACGGAAGGCGAGCCTTTGAAACTGCTCGCTCTGTTTGCGCTGCCGCTTCTTCTGGGAAATCTTTTCCAGCAAGCGTACAACCTGGCGGACACGATCATCGTCGGCCGACTGCTCGGGAAAAATTCTCTTGCCGCAGTGGGCGCCACCGGCTCGGTCTCCTTTCTCTTTTTCTCCGTGAGCAACGGAATCGGCAGCGGCGGCGGTATCGTCACCGCGCAGCTCTTCGGCGCCGGCCGCAGGGATGATGTCAAGCGCGCCATCGTCAACTCCGCGTACATCATGTTCACGGCAGCACTCATCATGGGATCGGTTGCATTTGTCCTCGTTCCGAAGGTGCTTAACTTTATGGGAACGCCGGCGGAAATCCTGCCGGAGTCCATCACATACATGCGCATGACCTGCGCCTCTGTGCCGCTGGTGGCGGTCTACAACTATGCGGCGTCCATGCAGCGGGCTCTTGGTGACTCGCGAACGCCGTTGTATTTTCTGATGGTTTCCAGTGTCCTCAATGTGGGCATGGACCTTCTCTTCGTAGGCGTCTTCGGTCTCGGCGTCTTCGGCGCGGCGCTGGCGACGATGCTTGCGCAGCTGCTGGCCGGCCTCGGATCTCTTCTGTATGCGGTGAAGACCAACGAATACTTCCGCGTTGACCGGGAGCACATGCGGTTTGACGGGAACATCGTCAAGAGGGCCGTCAAACTCGGCATCCCGCTGGCTCTGCAGTGGAGCATGATCGCCATCTCGACCACGGCGCTGCAGCGTGTGGTTAACACTTTCGGCGCGGTGGCGATCGCGGCATACACCTCGACCAACCGCCTGGAGCAACTGGTGCAGCAGCCCTATGGCTCGATGTCCATGGCGCTCTCGAACTACGCCGGCCAGAACTGGGGCGCCGGCAAGGCGGCGCGCATCCGCGAGGGCCTTCGAAAGGGCTTCGCCGCGGTGGGCGTGTTCTCCCTTTTGATGTTTGCGGTGATGCAGATCTTCGGCAACAACCTGATCGGCATGTTCGTTAAGGATGCGGAAGTCATCGCAATGGGCGGAAAAGCCCTGCGCATCACGAGCTTTTTCTACCTCTTCCTCGGGCTGATCTACGTCACAAGGGGAACCTTAAACGGCGTCGGGGATGCATTTTTCTCCTTTGTCAACGGCATTGTGGAGATGGCCGGCCGGATCTGTCTGCCCATTATTCTTCTGGGCTATACGGACATCGGCGTGTGGTGTATCTGGCTGACCGCCGGACTCACGTGGATGCTCGCGGGAATCTCGTGCCTGATGCGTTACCGCTCGTGGCTTAAGCGCAGATCGGGGCTTGTGTGAGCGCGAAAAATGAGCCTCCCCGCTGTTGCAAAAGCACCCGGTCTTTGCTATACTGTTCTTAAGATGCATTTGCCCCGGCGGACGATTCCGGAGGGGTGTGCGCTGAATATCAAGTGAGGAGGTATACAGGGATGGAAATGGTGTTTTATCGCTGTGAACACTGCGGGCAGATCGTGGCCGTCGTCAAGAAGACGGGCGTGCCGATCGTGTGCTGCGGACAGCCGATGAAGGAGATCATACCGGGCACCACCGACGCTTCCGTGGAGAAGCATGTGCCGGTGTACACGGTTGCTGACGGAATCGTTACGGTGACAGTCGGAAGCGTTGCGCATCCGATGCTGCCGGAGCATTATATCGAGTGGATCGCACTCAAGACGAAGTCCGGTAATCAGAGAAAGGCATTGAAGCCGGGGGATGAGCCGAAGGCGTGCTTCGCTATCTGTGAGGGCGACGAGGTTGAGGCGGTGCTTGCATATTGCAACCTGCACAGCCTGTGGAAGGCCTGATCCTGCGGGAAGGATCCCGCACAGCGCGGGGCGTAAGTATAACAAAAACAAAACGGTAAGGAGAGAACAATTATGAAAACGTACAAGTGCACGATTTGCGGTGAGGTATTTACGGTTGCGGACGGCGAGGAGCCGGTATGCCCGCTCTGCGGAGCTACCGGTGACAGCCTTGAGCTGGTGAGCGAGGCGAAGGCTTCGAACCCGTATGCGGGAACGCAGACGGAGAAGAACCTTCAGGCTGCATTTGCCGGCGAGTCCCAGGCGAGAAACAAGTACACCTACTTTGCTTCGAAGGCAAAGAAGGAAGGCTTCGAGCAGATTGCGGCTCTGTTCCTGCAGACCGCGGACAATGAGAAAGAGCATGCGAAGATGTGGTTCAAGGAGCTGAACGGTATCGGCAGCACCGCCGAGAATCTGGCTGCTGCGGCAGACGGCGAGAACTACGAGTGGACCGATATGTACGAGGGCTTTGCGAAGACGGCAGAGGCCGAGGGCTTCCCGGAGCTCGCTGCGAAGTTCCGCGGCGTTGCGGCGATCGAGAAGCGCCATGAGGAGCGCTACCGCGCATTGCTTCACAACGTAGAGGCCCAGGAAGTGTTCGCAAAGAGCGAGGTCAAGGTTTGGGAGTGCCGCAACTGCGGTCATATCGTGGTCGGCACGAAGGCTCCCGAGGTTTGCCCTGTCTGCGCACATCCGCAGAGCTATTTCGAGATCCACGCAGAGAACTATTGATCTGCCGGCTGAATACGATTTTCAAGGCGCTGTCCGTCATTTGGCGGGCGGCGCTTTTTTGCTTTCGGTTGAATCCGCGCACGACGTATAGTAAAATATTTTCAAAAAGTTTGTAACCGGATACAAAACCGATACATCCGCCTGTTACGATGGCATCAGAGGAGGGGAAAAGATGGGGTACAGAGTATTGTTTGCAGAGGATGAGCCGGGACTTCGCAACATTACGGCGGCGTTTCTTCGAAGACGGGGGATAACGGTTGACGCAGTTTGCGACGGGGAGGAAGCAGAATGGGCCATCATGGGGAATCATTACGATGCGGTCATTCTGGATATCATGATGCCGAAGAAAGACGGCCTTACGGTGTGCCGGTTCCTGCGTGAGCGATACGATGTTCCTGTTATATTCCTGACGGCGCTGGATCGGGAGGAGACCATCGTGGAAGGCTACGAGATCGGAGCGGACGAGTATATCACGAAGCCGTTTTCCAACGAAATTCTCCTGGCGAAGATCAACGCACTCATCAACCGGTATCGCGGGCTTGTCGTGCGAAACGGCATCACGCAGATCGGGGAGCTGAGCATCGAGCCGGCCAGACGTCGTGTCCTCGTGAAACAGACTGCGGTGACGCTCTCACCGAAGGAGTACGACCTGTTGCTCCTTCTGGTAGAACACCGGAATCAGATACTGACACGTACGCAGATCCTGGATCTCGTGTGGGGGGCTGATTACGAGGGCTATGAGCGAACCGTGGACAACCATATCAAGAAGCTGCGCGCAGCACTGGGGGATGCCGGAGAACACATCGCGACGGCGATGAAGGCCGGCTATTACTGGAAGGAATAGCAGCGCAGCAGCAGGGAGGATTTTATGAAAAAGCAGTACAGAAAGATGAAACTGTGGCTGTGCCTTCTGGTCAGCGCAGTGTTTGTAGGGGTTATCCTCTACGTGGTGCTGTCGGCAGCACACCGGGAGAACAAGAGGTTGCTCTCGGAGATTGAAGATGCCGGCACATTCAGGCATTTTTACTACATCAACAGCGGCGATATTGACTGGGACAAGGTGCTTCAGTCGGGAGATGTCGAGCGTGAGAAGATGCTCCTCAGCATGGTCGCATACTTCAATTCCTTAAAGATCGAATCCAACATCCTGCCGTATCGCGCGGGACAGGGAGTCGATGCAGTGAAGTATTGCGCGGTGGTTAATTCGGACGGAAAGGTTTACCATTTTCCGGCGAACTGTCTCGAGATCACGGGGGTGACGACGGTCTCCGTCGACGGCGAGGACGAGAAGCAGTTGACGGTATCGTCGAACAAGGAGGATGATCGGTATCCGGAATTCGGAAAATATCCTGGCTGCTATTACGTTCCGATTCCGGACGACGTGATGACGCAGATCACCAACGACCTTCTCGAGGGCAAGATTGACGGAAACCGCTACTACTTTAACGGCCGGATCACCGGTGTCCGCGATGGACATATCGTGTTCGCACAGACCCTGGAGCTGCCTGCTACAAATGGGAACGGAACCATTACGTATAAGGTTTCCTACGCTTTTCCGGAAGCTCCGAAGAACGGAACCCCGTTTGTCTTTGACAACCTCGGCGAGGATGTGGATTACATTCCGAACATGGTGATGAGCGCTGCCATCGGATATCTGGACAACACCGATAAGCAGGCGATTTGCGAACTTCACGGAAACCTCTCCGTAACCAGACCGGTGAACGGCGAGACGCAGGCGGATGCCGATCGGAGACGTGCAGAAACCAACAAGGAGAACGCGGAGAAGACCGAGGATGCGATAGCCGAACTCCTCGAAAAATTCGACATCAATTCCCGCGAGTGGATCGAGGGTGAGAACGCTACTTACTGGGATCCGGGTCTGTTCACGTCGCGCTGGTATACCACCTCGTCCGTCGGATATGACACCAGCGGATGGATGCCGAACTACTTCCTCTGCTATGAGGTTTCGCCTCTGAGCACGGCGCTGCATCAGACGAAGACTTCCCTCATCGCACTGTGTGCCATCTGGGCGGCAGTGATCGCCATCATTCTTCTGCTGGTGCAGTTGCTGCAGAAGAGACATGAGAAGTTCGAGAAGAGCCGCGTCACGCTTACCCGCGCCGCAGCTCACGAGCTGAAGACCCCGCTTGCGGTTCTCAAAACCTACGCGGAAAACTGTAACGACCTGAGCGAGAGCGATCGCGCGGACTGCGCGAAGGACATGGAGTCCCGCATTGACTATGTGAACGGTCTTGTGGGCAACATTCTGGAGCTGTCCCGCCTGGAATCCGATGCGAAGGAGATGCATCCCGAGACCATCGCCCTTCCGGAGTTGAACGCAGCCGTTCTGTCGCAGCTCTCCGCGATCAGCGAGGGAAAGAACATCTCGGTAAATGCACCCGCAAACGCAGCGGATGCCTCCGTGACAGGAGATCTCTCGATGCTCCGCACGGTGATCACCAATCTTGTGACCAACGCTGTCCGCTACGGCGATCGCAAGATTGTCATCGACATCGCAAAGAAGAAGGATGCGGTTCGCTACCAGATCACCAACGACGGTGCTCCGATTCCCGCAAGCAAGCTTCCGCACATCTGGGATGCTTTCTACAGCGCGGATGAGTCCCGCGCAAAGAGCGGCAAGGACTGCACCGGCACCGGATTGGGCCTCGCCATCACGAAGCAGATCCTGGAGCTTCACAAGGCGAAATACGGCTGCACCAGCGATGAGAGCGGAACCACGTTCTACTTTGAGATGTAAGTGCATTTTCCGACGGCGCAGGTCGGAACTGCAGAGTATATGAAAAAGCAACTTTGAGACCTAATTTGATATCAAAGTGTATGGCATAATACATCGACCCTCGGTTGAAAGTTTTACCGTTTGACGGTATAATAATCGTATATCTTCGGGCCGGAGTCTCTCCCAAACGGGGGGCTCCGGTCCGTTTGTTCCTACAAGGAGGTATTATGCTTAAAGTAGTAAAGACGGAAAACGGTCTTGTGCGTGGTCTGCCCGGCAACAATACGCGCGTAAGTGTCTTCAAGGGCATCCCGTTCGCGGCTCCGCCGGTCGGGAAGAACCGCTGGCGTGCACCGCAGCCTGCGGCGGATTGGGAAGGAATTCGGGATTGTTATACCTTCGGGCCGATCTCGATGCAGGATATTCCGGGTCTCGGAACGGACATCTACTGCCGCGAGTGGCATGTGGATCCGGAGATTCCGATGGATGAGGATTGTCTGTACTTAAACGTGTGGACGAACGCGAAGGACGCCACCGAGAAGCTTCCGGTGTACGTATGGTTCTTCGGCGGCGGTTTTCAGTGGGGTTATCCGCCGGAGATGGAGTTTAACGGGGAAAATATCGCCAAGCGCGGCGTGGTGTTCGTCAGTGTGAACTACCGCCTCGGCGCGTTCGGTTTTATCTCGCATCCGGAGATCACGAAGGAGTCGCCCGAGGCGCCTACCAACTTCGGTAATCTCGATCAGCAGGCGGGAATCAAGTGGGTCATCCGCAACATCGCAGCGTTCGGCGGCGACCCGCAGAACATCACCATCGGCGGCCAGTCGGCCGGCGGCGGCAGCGTCATGAACCAGCTGACGAGCCCGCAGAGCATCGGTCTGTTCCAGAAGGCGATCGTGCACAGCGGCATGATCCGCAGCCCGTACATGCTCGACGGTTTCATCACCCCGAGAACCATCGAGGCAAATGAGCCCAACGGCGAAGCATTTTTCGAATTTCTCGGCGTGAAGACCCTCGAGGAGGCGAGAGCCCTGGATGCGGCGTTCATCCGCGACAAATACGGCGAGTTCGC
>CACZRV010000138.1 GCA_902783725.1 uncultured Lachnospiraceae bacterium
GGATGCGGTAAGACGACGCTTTTAAACGTCATCGGCGGTATGGACGATCTGGCATCCGGCGAAGTCTCCATCGACGGGCAGACCATGATGCCGGAAAATTCCATCCTCCGAAACCGCGATGTGGGTATCATTTTCCAGAATTACAACTTAAACCGCGACGAGACGGTGTTTGAAAATGTGGCGGATGCCCTGCGTCTGTGCGGCATGCGCGATGAAGCAGTGATCAAGGAGAGAGTGGAGGCAGCGCTCGGAAACGTCGGAATGGCGATGTTTGCAAAACGGCTTCCGGACACGCTCTCCGGAGGTCAGCAGCAGCGCGTGGCCATCGCCCGCGCCATCGTCAAGAACCCGAAAGTGATCCTTGCGGACGAGCCCACGGGAAACCTTGACGAGACCAACACGATCCTGGTCATGGACATCTTAAAGGAGATGTCCAAGGAGCACCTTGTCGTCTTGGTTACCCATGAGGCGAACCTTGTGGACTACTATTGCGACACCGTGGTTGAACTGAAGGACGGCCGTGTGGTCGGCGTGCGCACCAACGAGTCGGCAAACGGTTATGTCGCAAGAGACAAGAGCGACATTTTCCTCGGAGAGCTCGATCAGAGAGTCCATGAGGACGGGGATACCGAGGTTGCATTTTACGGCGAAAAGCCTGAGGTGCCGCTGAAGCTTACGGTGGTCAACCATAACGGACGGATGTTTTTGCGCATTGACACGCCGAAGGTGACGGTCCTCGACGACACCAGCGAGGTGAAGCTTCGCGAGGGCGTCTACACGGAGCGTGTAGCGAAGGAGCGCAAGGAGAGCAGCATCGACATGTCCAAGCTCCCGCCCATCGAGGGGGAGGGGTACGGACGGCTGTTCCGACTGAAGTCCTCCATCGTGAACGGATACCGCACGAATTACCGCAGCCTGATGAAGAAAAAGAGCAAGCGCCGCTTAGGCATCTGCCTCGGTTTCTTCGGCATGGTCATCGTGTTCCTGACAGCCGTGTTCAGCCGCGGAATTCAGGAGTTTACGAAGGTCAAGGAGCAGTATGACGACCGGGTATTTTTCGTGGCGGCGGCGTCGGAGGATATCTCGGACCGCATCCGGACGATCTGCGATGACCCTGCGTCCGGCGTTGATGAGTACAGCCTGCGGTACGATTTCTATGTAGGCGATGACCGGATTTACGCATACCTTGCGGCGTTTGAAACCGCGGGCTTCCACGACGTGGGCTTTGACAACGAGGTTTATATCGGTGCGACGGTCTGCGTGTTCTCGGACCGCCTGAGCGCGAAGGACAAATGTATCGCCGGAAAGACCGCCGGACTGGCGAACGATGAGATCGTCATTACCCAAAAGGTTGCCGATGTTTTGCTGGAAAATTCACCGTACCGCTACGTGCGAGACTACACGAGCCTTCTTTCCCTGATGTGCGCGGTGGACGGCAGCAATACACGCTACCGCATCGTCGGCATCACGGATGCGGATGAGATGGCGGCTTATCTGGCTACGGACGAGCTTGACTATGTCATTACGAACGAAGGCCCGTTCGGCAGCGTAATGCGGGATCCGGAAGGGTATTTCCAAGTGGCCGAAGGAGAGTGCGTTGTCATTCGTCATCGGTATAAATACCAGCAGACGGCGGAGATGGCAAAAGAGAATGAGCTGAAGGTCGGTGAGACGGTAATCTACAACGGGATCCCGTTGAAGGTTGCAAAAGTCTACGACGTGGCGCTTACGGATGAGGAAGAGCGGCTTATCTATGCGACGGACGCCGATGAGTTCTATGACGAAGCAGAGCTGCGGGAGGACGATGAGCTGTCTGCAGATACGGAAAATGAGGATGACGGGCAGACCGATACGGATGAACCCGACTTCTCCGAGAGAAAAAAGAAGGCAAAAGAAAAGGCAGATCTGCGGGATGATGTGCTGTCTCATTTTTCGAGGTTCGATCAGGTCGTTCATGAGCGGTTCTTTGTGGTGAATGCCTCGGATTACAGCAAGGGTGCCCGGGTTTTGAGCACAAACTCCATCTGTATTGCGGAGGGCTCCGCGGGGGCCGGCGGAACGCTTTTGTTTGATCCGAACGCCGGTGAGTATTCCTACAATAACGATGAGGGATACCGCAACAACCGTACGTATTATCAGCTTCATTCGACGGATCCCGAGAAGACGGAAGCGTACCTTCGGAAAGAATTCGGAAGCCTGAAATCCCCGGTGAATCTTACGTATGATGCGCAGGAGCAGAGCAGCGCCAAGGCGATCTACACCCCGGACGACCGGTTCGACAAATTGTTTGAGAACGTGAGCGCGGATGTGTGGGAGCTGTTCATCGCATGGGCGGTTGTTCTGGGGCTCATGTGCGTATGCATGTTCTTCATCATGAAGTCGAACATCATGAATCGCTCGCGGGAGATCGGAATCTATCGCGCCATCGGCGTGTCGCGGAAGAACATTCTGTTCCGCTTTGCCGTGGAAACCGGCGTGGTCGTAACCTTCAGTGTCTTCATCGGATACCTCATTTCGTCGGCGATAGTACGGTTTATCATAAGCCGCGGCGGAATGGTGGAAGGGCTGTTGCATTATCCGCTCTGGCTGGCGCTTCTCGTTCTGGTGTTCCTCTACGCAGTCTGCATCCTGGCCGGAATCGTGCCGGTGATCGGACTGTTACGGAAATCGCCCAGCGAGATTCTGGCAAAGTACGACATCTGATGACGGATGAAAGACATCCTGTGAAAAATACAAAAGAAAGGCTGTCCCGGGTGAGGGGACAGCCTTTTTGAATGCTTGTGTATGCGCGGGCGATCAGCCGAAAAATGCTGCGATCAATGCCACGATCAACCGAGCTTGGCGGCGAGACGCTCGCGGATTGCCGCGATGAAATCGGCGGAGTTGACAGCCTTTGCGGTGTAGCCTTCCGAGACAAGACCTGCGAGATCCTTGGTCATGATGCCGTCGTTTAAGGTCTGCAGAACAGCAGCTTCGAGGCAGTCGGCGTAGCGGACAAGATCGGCAAGGCCGTCCTTCTCGCCGCGCTTACGGAATGCGCCGGACCATGCGAAAATGGTTGCCACAGGGTTCGTGGAGGTCTCCTCGCCCTTTAAGTAGCGGTAGTAGTGGCGGGTTACGGTGCCGTGCGCGGCCTCGTACTCGTAGTTGCCGTCCGGGCTTACTAAAACGCTGGTCATCATCGCGAGGGAGCCGAAGGCGGTGCTGACCATGTCGCTCATCACGTCGCCGTCGTAGTTCTTGCAGGCCCAGATGAAGCCGCCCTCGGAGCGGATCACGCGGGCAACGGCGTCGTCGATCAGGGTGTAGAAGTAGGTGATGCCTGCAGCCTCAAACTTTGCCTTGTACTCCGCATCGTAGATCTCCTGGAAAATGTCCTTGAAGCGGTGATCGTACTTCTTGCTGATGGTGTCCTTCGAGGAGAACCACAGATCCTGCTTCACGGAGAGAGCATACTCAAAGCAGCTTCTCGCAAAGGACTCGATGGAGGTGTCCTTGTTATACATGCCCTGCAGAACGCCGGGGCACTCGAAATCGTAGATCGTCTCACGAAGCTCGGTGCCGTCCTCGCCGGTGAAGAGCAGTTCGGCCTTGCCCTTGCCGGGGATGCGGAACTCCGTGTTCTTGTAAACATCGCCGTACGCGTGACGTGCGATGGTGATGGGCTTCTTCCAGGTGCGAACGTTGGGCTTGATGGAGTCGATCATGATCGGAGCGCGGAAGACCGTTCCGTCAAGGATGGCACGGATGGTGCCGTTGGGGCTCTTCCACATCTGCGAGAGATTGTACTCCGTTACGCGCTGAGCGTTCGGCGTGATGGTCGCGCATTTTACGGCGACACCGTACTTCTTTGCGGCGTAGCTTGCATCGAGCGTAACCTGGTCCTTCGTCTCCTCGCGCTTTACGAGGCCTAAGTCATAGTACTCCGTCTTGAGGTCGACGAAGGGGAGAATGAGCTCGTCCTTGATCATTTTCCAAAGGATGCGGGTCATCTCGTCGCCGTCCATCTCGACGAGCGGGGTGGTCATGGTAATCTTGGTCATGGTTTTCCTCCTGTCTGAGTCAGGCATTTTTGTGCTGCTCGGCATAGTAGTTGATCAGGCAGCCGTCGAGGATGATGGTCTTCTCCTCGTTGGTCAGACCGTGAATCTCAAGCGTCAGATCGCTGACGGTGCCGTCCTTGCGAAGGGCCTTTGCGGCAAATGTCTCCTCACCGGCGGCAATCTTGGCGCGCACGTCCGGGATGAAGATGTAGTCGCCTTCCTCATACGGGAACTCGGCACCTTCGGGAAGCGTGAAGGGCAGGATGCCCCAGTTGATGCAGTTGCTTCTGTAGCGCTTGGTTGCGTACTCGTAGCAGATGTTGGCGTAACCGCCCAGAACCTTCTGACACGAAGCGGCCTGCTCGCGTGCGGAGCCGTCGCCGGGACGGTTCGCGAAGACGCAGGAGCCGAACTGGGTGTTCTTAAGAAGCGCAGCCGCATCGCCGAAGTTGGCGAGAACGGAGGAAAGCTCTGCGGGAGCCTTGCCGTCGCGGCGCTCAAGGTCAAGTGCGTGAATCTCCTTGCTGCGGCCCACATACTCGGGCACGCGGCGGGAGAGTGCAAACTCCGAAAGACGGAGCGGGTTGCTGCGGTACGAGCTCGTCTCGCCCGAAGGGATCAGCTCGTCGGTGGTGGTCACCGGATCGCGGATGACAGCGGCAAGCTTTACCAGCATGTTGTCCGTGAGAGCCTCCATGGAAGGCCAGTCGGTGATATTGGGGCCGAGGATGAGTTCCGCGTTCTTATCGGCCTTGCCGAAACCGTAGTACACGCGGTTGCGGTACACGGTCTTGTCGAAGTGGTACTCATGCTTCGGAACTTCGTATTCGATATCGGTAGCGGCAGTGATCACGCCGCCGTTGGCTGCCGTGGCAGCGATGCTTCTGGCATCCATCAGAGCGACGCCGCAGAGCTGACCCTCCGCGGGCTTGCTGCCCTCGCGGTTGGGGAAGTTGCGGGTCGTGTGGCGGATGGAGAGACCGTCGTTGGCGGGAACATCTCCGGCACCGAAACACGGGCCGCAGAAGGACGGCTTGATGATGGCGCCGGCCTTGAGAAGCTCGGACGTAGCACCGATCTTCGTAAGCTCAAGGCTTACCGGCACGCTGGTGGGATACACATTCAGCGAAAAATACCCGTTGCCGCAGTCCTTGCCTGCAAGGATCGCAGCAGCCTCGTCGATGTTGTCGAACAGACCGCCGGAGCAGCCTGCGATGACGCCCTGGTCCGCGTAGACCTTTCCGTCTTTAACCTTGCTGCGGAGGTCGTACTTGTGACCCTTGAATTTGGCGGCTGCCTCAGCCTCGACCTTTGCGAGGATCTCGTCTGCATTTTCCACGAACTCGTGGATCGTGTAAGCGTTCGAGGGATGGAAGGGAAGAGCGATCATGCTCTCGGCCTTGTCGAGGTCGATGGTGATGAAGCGGTCGTAATATGCGCATGCGCCGGGAGCGAGCTTTTTGTAGCACTCCGGACGCTCGTGAGCGATGTAGTGACCCTGCGTGATCTCGTCCGTTTCCCAGATGGAGGAGAGGCAGGTGGTCTCCGTGGTCATGACGTCGATGCCGTTGCGGAAGTCGATGGGAAGATTCTTAAGGCCGGGTCCGACGAACTCGAGAACGCGGTTCTTTACGAAGCCGTCGGCAAATGTTGCCTTCACAAGGGCAAGTGCGATGTCGTGAGGACCGATGCCGCGCTTCGGCGCGCCGGTCACATATACTAAAACCACCTCGGGCATGTTGAGGTCCCAGGTGTTCTTAAGAAGCTGCTTTACAAGCTCCGGGCCGCCCTCGCCGACGCCCATGGTGCCGAGAGCACCGTAGCGGGTGTGGGAATCGGAGCCTAAGATCATGTTGCCGCAGGCGGAGAGCTCCTCGCGGGCGTAGGAGTGGATGACACTCTGGTTCGCGGGAACATAGATGCCGCCGAAGCGCTTGGCTGCGGAGAGACCGAAGACGTGGTCATCCTCGTTGATGGTTCCGCCGACTGCGCAGAGACTGTTGTGGCAGTTGGTCATGGCGTACGGAAGCGGGAACTCGGTGAGTCCGCTGGCACGCGCTGTCTGGATGATGCCGACGTAGGTGATATCATGGGATACCATGGCGTCGAACTTTATCTTCAGCTTGCTGTCATCACCGGAGGTGTTGTGCGCTGAGAGAATGCCGTAGGCGATCGTCTGTTTGCGGGCTTCCGCGGCCGGGATGGAACCGGACTGCTGCGGAACGCCGTTCTCGAGGAAAATACCGCCCTCATGCAGGGTTACACATGTGTTGTTGCTCATAGAAAATCTCCTTTGTTCCGTGCCGATGCACATACGAAATCATTGTACCGAAATACCCGTTCCGTGTCAACAACTTTTCGGCCGTAAAGCCCCAAATGAAGCGCGGACAGAAAATGTATAAAATACGTTTTTTTTCTTGCATTTTTCGTTGAAAACAGATAGAATAGATAGCATAGAGGCGTCGGCGAGAACCGAGCGATATCGGGCCGACAGAGGAGAGAGTTGAATATGAGCGTTAAGGCTGTTATGGGACATTGTGTTATGCCGAAGGATATGTTCTTAGGCACCGCGTGGCCGCACGAGCAGATCATCATCGGAGAGGACACTCTCGAGATGGTTGTGAGCCCGCTTTCGCAGCGGAAGAATGCAGTACAGATTCACATGGCTGCGATGTGGAACGGAGAGGTTCTCACGTTCCATGATCTGAATGCAGAAATGAAGAAGGACAACGTGAAGCTGTATCTCGCTTCGCTCTCGGACCGGCTTCGCGCCATTGTCGAGAAATATTTCATGTGGCCGGAAGACGGGATTCATGATATGGTGATCTCCTTCGGCGACCTGACCGAGCACAAGGAGGACGACGATCCGCTGGAGACCAACATGCGGTTCGTTCTGATGGTGAAGGACATCCTTCCCATCGAGGATCCCACCGAGCTTGATATGATCCACAAGAGCCTGAAGGGCGAGTTCGGCAACTGGCTTGAGGAGGTCATCAGCGACGTCCACAAGAAGAAGTCTCCCGAGGAGCTCAAGAAGGATCCCACCGTGGTTCTCGAGGTCGAGCTGATGAAGCACGAGAAGGAGGACCTGGGACTCGAGAGCACATTTGCCATCTTCTCGCTGGTGTTCGCGGGACTCGGTATTCTCTGGAAGGACTGGTTCGTCTTCCAGGCGATGGCGATCGTCATGGGCGCGTATGTCGCGTACCGTTCCTACCAGAAGCAGAGATGGGTCTGCATGGTGCTCGGTATGATCGCATGCATCATCGGCGTGGTGTTTACGGGCGTTGCGTACGGCGCGCTGCGTGAGCAGATGAAGAACGTCAAACTGCCGAATTAGTTCGGCATCAATTCCGAAACAACAATGAACCGGCTGCCGGAGGATTCCGCAGCCGGTATTCTTTCGGGGGGATTTTATGGAAAATGCAAATTGCGGACAAAAGATCACGACCGTGTGCTTCGACTTAGGCGGCGTGCTGCTTCGGCTCCGGCCTGCGGAGTACATGGAGGAGCTTGGCTTAAGCGCCGCGGCGAGACGCTTCTTCGACGAGGAGATCCTGCTGCGGGAGGACTGGTCGCGACTGGACGCAGGGGAGCTCACCCAGGCGGAAGCCATCGAAAAATGGTGCAAAAAAAGACCGGACCTCGCTGCGGAGATCAGGCTCTACATGAAGGATCTGACAGGATTGATCGAGATGTATCCGGATTCGGAGCGGATTGTCGATGACATCAAAAAGAGAGGGTACGAGTTGTATGTTCTCTCGAATTATCCGGAGGAGATGTTTGCGCTGCACGAGAAGAATTCACTGCCGTTTCTCAGGCAGATGGACGGTTTGATTATCTCGGCGCGGGAGAAGAAGACCAAGCCGAATGCGGACTTTTACGAGCTGTTCTTAACGAGGTACGGCAAGAAGGCGTCGGAGTGCGTATTTATCGACGATCGTCAGGATAATGTACAAGCAGCACGGGCGCTCGGTTTCCGCGGAATCTGCGCGACGCCGAGGGAGAAAGGCTTTGCGGAGCTGTTTGCGCTTCTTGATGCGCAGGAAGCGGGAGATACGAGCAGGCTTTAAGCGTTGCGAGGGAAGCGACGTTGTCCGGATGAACCACGGCGTACAGCGGAGATGTCGGAAAATGCTTCGCACAAGCATCGGTCAACGCCCTCACAAGGCACTTGCCCAGACCCTTTCCGCGCTCGCCGGGAAGAACGAAATATTCGATGGTGAGCTGCATGGCGTCACCGATGGGCTCCTCGAAAGCGGCGACACAGCCGACGGACTTTTCTTTGCCGTCCGCATCGGTTACCACCGCCTCGGCGGGACCGAAGCCCCGTGAGAGGGAGGAAAGAAGCGTTCTGCTCCGGTACAGGGAGCGCACGGATGCCTCGTTCGCCCGCAGCTCGTCCTCCGTAAGAAAGTAGGCTTCGGAGCGGAAGAGAGCAAAGAAGCGGACAAAGGAGTCCTCGCTCATTTTCCGAAGGGAAAGACCGCCGCTCTGCCACAGAACCTCGCGGCCGGACAGCGACTCAAAATACGAAATGCAGTCCGCTGCGCTCAGATCCTCAAGGGAGAGAATGATCTCGCTGCAGGAGAGGCGGACATTGTCGTGCTCAAAGCCGACGACGGGCAGGTCGAGGGATTTGCACGAGAGAGCGCAGTCCTCTTCGTCGGTGATGACAAGCGTCTCCCCGGCATCGAAATCGCGAATGCGCGCACGAAACAAGGCCGGCGAAAGAAGCGAGACGCAGAAGCTTAAGCTGCTCGCATCGCCGGAAAATTCAGCCGGAAGCGGGGTGCGTTCCGGGCCTTGTAAAACGAAAACCAGTTGCTTCATGCAATTACCTCACAGTATGACAGCGGTACACAAAAACTGTACCACGGAAACGGAGAAACCGCAATGGAAATCGAACGCAAATTCCTGGTTAACAAGCTGCCTGACAGCCTGGAGAAGTACCCGCACGCGGAGCTTTCGCAAGGGTATCTGGCGAGCAAAGGAACCACGGTTCGCATCCGGAAGGCGGATGCGAAGTATTACCTTACGATCAAGAAAAAGCCGGATGCCTCGCAGGATTCGAAGGATGCACTGGTGAATATCGAGATCGAGGAGGAGATCCCGCAGAATCTGTTCGAGCGGCTTTCACAGTACGTGGAGACGCCCATGCTTCGGAAGACAAGGTACCGTATTCCGCACCTTAGCTACGTGGCGGAGCTTGACATTTACCACGGCGTTCTGGAGGGGCTTGCGACGGCGGAGATCGAGTTTCCGAACCTGGCGGAGGCGAAACTTACGGACCTTCCGGAGTGGTTCGGGCGCGAGGTTACGGGGGATCGGAGATACCGCAATTCCGAGCTTGCGAAGCTTGTGACGACGGAAGGGCTGCCGCTTAAATAGAGTGAATTTTGCGAATATGTAAAATATTCTTTCACATTTTGCAAGTTTCAAGGCACGTTTTTTTACACTATGAATGTGCTTTGCGAAGAATTTGAAACACGCTTTTTGTGATAAACATACAAACGCACCGCAATACAGGGGATACTATGGTTTCAAAACGGTCATCCTGCTGTAAATTGGCGGTGCGTTTTGTGCATATTTGACAATTTGTTTTGCGAAACGACCGTAAATTGACTGATTATTTGGTGCTTGCGCCGAATCTCGAAACGTTGCTATAATCGAAACACTTACTCCGCGGAAGAGTCCGCGAACCGAGAACCGAAACAGCAGAGCCGAGGGGTGACGCCACCCCGGGAGTTGAAAAGGAGGAAACGTATGCTGATAGCTGTTTGGTCGCCGTCGTATCGAGAGGAAACGGCTGCAATCGCCGTGATGGTGGCGGGAATGTGCTGCAGACAATTCGCATGCAGCATTGCAATGTTAGAGAATTATATACATGCGGGCAACCTGGGAACGCATCTTCTCGGGAATCGCTATGACAACGTGCGTCAGTCGCTGGACCGCGATTTCAGCGGATCCTATCTGCCCGGGGAGCAGTTCCTCAGACACGTCGCACACGAGACCGGGAGAGCCATTGTGTTCAACACGCTGATCCAGGTGGACGGCAACGGGCTGTTGTTCATGCCGATGAATCAAAGCCTGTCGGAAAATGCATACCGCTACGGCATGTACCAGGTGATTGACGAGCGGATCGACACGCTGATGAACCAGGTGGACGATGTGGTGGTCAATCTGGAGGCCTGCGGCAACGACACCACCGTGAGCCTCCTGCACCGGGCGGACATCGTGATCGTGTGTCTGCCGGCCACCATGGCGGCGTTTACATCATTTTACGACCGATACCGGTCGATGCTTGAGAAGTGTTTCTTTGTGTTTTACGGGACGGCGCCGAAGCCGGAACCGCTGTTATCGAAGATCCGGCAGTTTATCCCCAGGCATACCATGCGCAGCTGTTATCTGGAGATCACAAGGCTTCTTCGGAGGCACATGGAGGAGGGGCATGTTCTGGATTATCTGGACCGCTTCGGCGAGGAGAATACATATTCCCTGCAGCAGGTTTCGGAAAATGCCGTAGAGTACGGATCGGAGCGGGAGCGGGAGAGCGTGCGGACCGTCCGCTATGTAAGCGAATGGCTGATGCAGTTTGAACACCCCGATGCCCACGGGGACAGCTGCCTGATCGCACAGCGCATGCTGCGGCGGCGTGTGCTGCCGAATGAGGTCGCGGAATGGGACCTGATGCGGTTCCGTTCGCCGGAGGCGTTGCTCGGAGAGTGAGGCAAGTCCCACTTGAATCTGCAGGGCGCGTATGGTACACTCTTCAGTGTATCCGAAGGATACGAGGAAGGAGATTGACATGGGTTTCTTTGATGACCTCAAGAAGACCGTCTCCCATGCGTTCGGCGGAACAAATACGGCTGCGAACAATGCATCGTATGATATCGCGTTTGCCGATATTCCGACGTCGCTGGAGGCAATGAAGGCACTGCCGTACGCGAACATGCAGAGTCCGTACGCGGTTGCCGCACTGTGCGTATGTGCGTTGAATGTGTTCGTCACCGACCAGAATGCTGCTACGGAGATGATGAACTACCTCAAGGGACCGGACGCGCTCACCCCGAGCGATATCGCATTTATCCGCGACCGTTTCCGCGACAACAACACCTACAAGGTTCGCTCGTATTTCAAGGGCGCAACCCCGGAGAACAACTATATGCCGAGTTCGCCGTACACCGTAACGGTGTCCGAGAACCCTTACAGCCGCGCGAATTTTGCGGACGGGTATCTGGTTGTCTATTTGCAGTCCGGCGGTGCGGACTCCTTAAGACCGCTCACGCTTCGTCAGAAGAAGTCCACCGGCGAGTGGTTTGTCTTCTCGGATTCGTTCCGCGGCCTTTTGGCAGACATCCGCATTCCGAAGGAGCAGGATCCCTGGGCTTAAGCGTAAACGCGAAACCGCAATAAGCGGAGACGCAAAAGTAATCAAACAAAAAAGCAGCCGACCGTACCCCTTTCGGAGTGCGGCCGGCCGTTTTTTATATTCGGGATGTAAGAAATCGATGTAAAAGTTCCCGGGGCGATCAGCGCTCGTCGCCGAGGAAGAACAATGCTACCGTGCCGGGACCGCTGTGGGAACCGATGACGGTGTTGATGTAGTTGTAGACGATGTTGGTGATGCCGAAGCGCTCGGTGATCAGGTTGCCCACAAACTCGGCGTCCTCGATGCAGTCGCAGTGGGAGATCAGCACGATCTCGTTCTTGTCGCGGAAGCTGCCCATGGATTTCTCCATATTGTCCACGAGGGAAACCAGCGCCTTCTTGCGGCCGCGAACCTTGCTCAGGGGAATCAGATGACCCTCGTTGTCCACATGAAGCACGGGCTTGATGTTGATGAGCGTTCCCAGAAGCCAGGAAACCTTGCTCACGCGACCGCCGCGCATCAGGTACTTGAGGTCGTCCACCGTGAACTGGTGGCATGTATGAAGGATGTTAGCCTCAAGCCATGCGATGATGTCGTCCATGGAGGCGCCTTCGCGCTTCAACTTGCATGCGTAGTATACGAGCAGACCCTGGCCCATGGAAGCGGCGAGAGAGTCGATGGAAACGATGCGGCGATCGGGGAACTCCTCCTTAAGATCGCTGACAGCCAGCTGGGTGTTCGTGTAGGAGCAGCTGAGGCCCGAGGAAAATGCAATGTGAAGAATGTCCTTTCCCTGCGAGAGTACGGTGCGGAACGAATTGGCAACGTCGATGGGGTTGAGGGCGTTGGTCTTGTAGGTGACGCCCTGGCGCATGTTGGTGTAGAACTGCTTTAAATCCGTCGTGGGACCGTCGCGGAACTCCGACGTACCGTCGGTATATGCCAATGCCTCAAGCAAAATGTCGTTCTCTTTGATAAACGAATCCGGCAAATCGCACGTTGAGTCCGTGCTGATGATAAAATCGCTCATAAATCCTCCCGTGGAAACACTTTTCAGGGTTGCCGCAGTACCCGGAATACTGTCCGACGCGGCAGTTACCCTGTGATAATCGGGCTCTGAAAAACTTGTAACGTAGATTTCAAAACCACATATATTTTATCATAGAGGGAGTGGAAACGCAATAACATTTTTTTGCGCATTTTCCGCGCTTTTTTGTTTTCAATTTGCAAAAGATATGATATACTGCTATTCAGTGTGTGCGGACGCATGTTGCGCACAAATTCCGATGGTACAAGGAAGGTTTATCATGAAGGAAAGAACAAAGGGTATATTGATGCTCGTCGTGCTTGCACTGGTGCTCGCAGGAATCGGTCTCTGGGGCTACTTCGGCTACACGAACGACAGCATTCCGGGTGCACAGGACATTCACCTCGGACTGGATCTGGCGGGCGGCGTGAGCGTTACCTACCAGACCGTGAAGGAGGATCCGTCGAGTGCGGAGATGAGCGATATCCAGACGAAGCTTGAGCTTCGTGCCACCGCTCTGAGTACGGAGTCCCACGTGTATATCGAGGGAAGCCGCCGTGTCAACGTCGACATCCCGGGCGTGGATGACGCTGAGACGGTATTTAACACCTTAGGTAATGCCGGTAACATCTATTTCATTTATACGGTTGATTCCGAGGGCAACCAGAACATCCGCGAGGATTCCACATCGGAGTCCGGCTATCGTCTGGCCCGCTCCATGGATGAGATCATCAAGTCCGGTTCCGTGATCCTGGACGGTTCCAACGTGGATGACGCACAGGGCGTTGCACGTCAGAACAGCACCAGCGGCGCCATCGAGTACATGGTTCAGCTGACGCTCAATGCCGAGGGCGCAAAGAAGTTTGCGGAAGGCACCGGAAAATGCGCACAGTACAGCTACGGCTCCATGGAGCGCAAGATTGCCATCATCTACGATAACGAAGTGTACAGCGCTCCGAACGTAAACGAGAAGATCGAGAACGGCGAGGCGATCATCACCGGTTCCCGCACCATGGATGAGGCCAACAGCCTTGCAACGATCATCCGTATCGGTGCACTGCCTCTGGAGCTCACGGTGCTTCGCTCGAACGTTGTCGGCGCTACTCTGGGCAGCCGTGCGTTGAAGACCGGTCTCATGGCGGGTGCCATCGGTTTCCTTTTAGTTTGCATTTACATGATCATTTTCTATCGCCTGCCCGGCTTGTGCGCAAGCCTCAGCCTGGTGATCTACCTGGGTATCGTGCTCGGTCTGCTGCTTTTGTGCAACGTGACGCTGACGCTTCCGGGTATCGCCGGTATCATATTGTCCGTCGGTATGGCGGTTGACGCGAACGTCATCATATTCACACGAATTAAAGAAGAGATTGCGACGGGCAAGACGGTCCGCTCGTCCATGAAGATCGGCTACCGCAAGGCATTGTCCGCCATCGTGGACGGCAACGTGACCACGTTGATCGCAGCCATCGTTTTGTACTTCAAGGGCTCGGGCGTCATCAAGGGCTTCGCTACGACGCTGGGCATCGGTATCCTGGTGTCCATGTTCACGGCTCTGGTTGTGACGAACTTCATCATGCGTGCCTTCTACTATGTGGGCGCTGACAATATCAAGGCATACGGCATTGCAAAGAAGCCGAGAACGCTTCGCATCGTGCAGAACTGGAAGAAGTATGTATGCATTTCCGGCGCAATCATCGCGCTTTGCGTAACGATGCTGATCGTAAACCGCGCGTCCACCGGCAATGCACTTAACTACGGTCTGGATTTCGTCGGCGGTTCCTCGATTCAGGTAACCTTCGACAACACGGTTCCTTCGAACTCCGAGATGGAGACCTTCGTAAAGGACACCATCGGCGAGAAGGCAACGGTTTCGGCAGTGAAGGGCAACAACGCACTGGTGCTCAAGACCATGTCTCTTTCCGAGGAAAATATCACCAAGCTCAAGAAGGCTTTGAACCAGAGATACGGTGTTGCGGAGTCCGGCATCGAGACCGAGACCATCAGCGGTACCGTTTCGGGCGAGATGAAGACAAATGCAATCGTCGCGGTGATCATCGCTACGGTGTGCATGCTTCTCTACATCTGGATCCGCTTCAAAAACGTGGCATTTGCCTCGAGCTCGGTTCTCGCGCTGGTACACGATATCCTTGTGGTGCTGTGCCTCTACGCTGTTGTGCGGCTCACGGTTGACACGAACTTCATCGCCTGCATGCTGACCATCGTCGGTTACAGTATCAACGCGACCATCGTTATCTTCGACCGTCTGCGCGAGAATCTCGCGGAGATGAAGAACAAGGACAATCTTGCGGAAGTGGTCAACCGAAGCGTCAGCGAGACCTTCACGAGAAGTATTCATACCTCGATCACGACGCTCCTCACGGTTGTGATGCTGATCATCCTCGGCGTGGAGTCGGTGCGCATCTTCGCGATCCCGATGGCCGTGGGTATCCTCTGCGGCGGTTACTCCTCCGTATGCATCGCAGGAACGCTTTGGTACTTCATTAAGACCAGAAAGCTGAAGAGCGAGAGAGCTTAAGAGAATAACCCGAACACAAGGTTCGGATGTTGACTGCCGGACCGAAACGTCCGGCAGTCTTTTCAAAAACGGGAGTTGCGCATGAAACGATATCGCGAGACATGGGTGGTGAAAAACCGCCCCGGAAACGTATCCGCGCTGATGCGGGAGTTCGGCATCAGCGATGTTTGTGCGCGCATCCTGTGGAACCGGGGATACGAGACGAAGGAAGCCGTCGCCGACTTTCTGTACGGAAGCGGAAGCGCGGTGAGCCTTCCGAAGCTTCCCAACGAGGACGCTTTCCTCGCCGCCTGCGAGGATGCGTTAAATGAGGGCGGCCGGTTTCGCGTCATCGGTGACTACGACGTGGACGGTGTGACGGCCACGTATCTGATGGTTGCGGCGCTGCGGCTTTTGGGAGCGGAGGTTGACTACCGCATTCCCGACCGTGTAGCGGACGGCTACGGCATCTCGGAGGAGATGGTACGGACTGCAGCCGCGGACGGCATCCGCACGATCATCACCGTGGACAACGGAATCGCGGCTGTGGCGCAGATTGCACTGGCGAAGGAGCTCGGACTCCGCGTGCTTGTCACGGACCACCACGAGCCTCAGGCGGAGCTTCCCTGTGCGGATGTGATCGTCGACCCGAAGCTTGTCGAAGGAGTCGAGAGGCAGGACGCATTGTGCGGCGCGGTTGTCGCGGGAATCTTGGCGGACCGGCTGCTTGCGAACTCGGGACGCAGCGGATTTGCCGCAAGTATGATGGAAGTGATGGCGCTAGCCACCGTGTGTGACGTGATGCCGCTTACGGGGGTTGCCAGAGATATCGTCCGCAGGGGACTGGCGAAGCCGCGGGACATGTGGAACCCCGGACTTCGGACGCTTGCGGAGGCGAACCGGCTGGATGTGGTGAGCCGGTGCTACCATTTCGGATTTGTCATCGGGCCGTGCATCAACGCCCTGGGGCGGCTGGAGACAGCGGACTACGGCGTGGAACTGTTGCTTGCGACGGACCCCGAGGCGATGCGCACCTGCGCGTTTCGCATGGTGGAGGTCAACGAGACCCGCAAGGAACAGACAAAGCATTGCACGGAGCTTGCCATCGCCGAGGCGGAGCGCATGTTAAATGATGATCCCGATACCTTGGTTTTGATCATTTGCCTGCCAGAGTGCCACGAGAGCATCGCGGGAATCGTCGCGGGGAAGGTGCGGGAGCAGTTCTGCAGACCCTCCTTTATTCTGACGGAATCCGCCGGAGGATCCGGGGATTGGAAGGGATCCGGCCGGAGCACCGAGAGCTTCTCGATGTTCGAGGCCATGATGGACTGCAAGGACCTCTTCAAAAAATTCGGCGGCCACGCCATGGCGGCCGGACTGACGATCGCAAAGGAAAATATCGAGGCGTTCCGAAACTCCATGGAGGAGTCCTTCCGCCGCCAGGGCGCAACCACAGTCAACAAGGTGAAGATCGACCTGGTGATGCCTTTCCGCTATATCACGACGGACCTTGTGGAGGAGCTGGCGGGGCTTGAGCCCTTCGGAACGGGCAACCCGAAGCCGGTGTTTGCGCAGAAAAATGTGGAGATCCGCTCCATGCGCTACATCGGAAAGACAGGGAATTTCCTCTCATTAAAGCTGCGCGATGCGGAGGGTACGGAAATGTCGGCCGTGTACTTCGGGGACGCAAAGGAGTTCGCGGCAGAATTAGCGAAAGCATACGGAAGCGAGGCGGAGGACGAGCTGTTAGCCGGACGCCGGAGCTACACGTTTGATATATGTTACTATCCCGATAAGAACCAGTACAACGGGAGAGAGTATCTGCAGGTACAGATCAGTTACTATCATTTTCCGGAGAAGGACGCGCGATGAAGAAAAATCCGCACAAAAGAGTCTGTCACATCTTCGGCGCCGGCGAGCGCGTGAGCGCGGAAGCGTTGCAACGACCCGCGGACGGGGATCTTGTGATCGCCGCCGACGGGGGATACTCCTGGGTGACGGAGCTTGGCGCGGCGGACGAGGCGTTTCTCGCGGACATCTTCGTGGGAGATTTTGATTCGGCTGCGGAGAGCGCCGCGGAAATCCGCGAGAGATGCGCCAAAACAGGCACAACGGTTGTGGAGCTTCCGGTGGTGAAGGACGACACCGACACGGGGGTGTGCGTGCAAGAGGGAGCGAAGAGAGGGTACAAAACCTTCTACATCTACGGCGGAACCGGCGGACGGTGGGATCACACCATCGCGAACCTGCAGCTTTTAACGCACATTGCGAGAGAGGGCGGCCGCGGATTCCTTATCGGTGCAGAGATTTGTGCGACTACCGTGAATGCGGGGGAGAAGATAACGATCGCAGGAAAGCCCGACGGGCATTTGAGTGTATTTTCCGCGGGAGGAAACGCCGAGGGCGTGAGCATCCGGGGCGCGAAGTACGAGACGGAAGATGTGACGCTTCGGGACGATTATGCTCTCGGGGTAAGCAATTCCTTTACCGCACCGGAGACAAGCATCGCATGCAAAAAAGGAACCCTCCTGGTTACGGGAGAGTTCCTTCCGAAAGACGTTTCGTAAGTTTTACTCGGCCTTGCCGCCTCTGCGGTTCTGGGTTGCCTCGTAGGCAATCATGCGGATCGCCTTGTTGACCGGCGGGAGCAGAAGCACCACGATGGTGAGCACCATCTCAACGCCGATGTAGAGGTAGTTGTACGCAAGCGGATAGAGGAACGAGAGGCTCTTGGGGAAACTCTCGGGCATGTAGTCCATCCAGAAGAGGTAGCCCGCTAAGGACGCGAAGACGCCCCGGGCGATGCAGGCGACAATGTAGCCGATCAAAAGACCGTTTTTCTTCTTGTACCAGAAGCCCGCGATACCGAGTGCGGTGAACGCGAAGATGTAATCAAGAAGCACCTGCGGGATGGAGAGAACATACGAACCGCCGGACTGCAGGAACTGCAGGATGCTGTAGGCAAATGCAGCGGTCAGGCCGGTGACCGGGCCGTACAGATAGCCGATGAAGCATACAAAGAACATGCTGAACAGCGTGATGGAACCGCCAAGCGGCAGCTCGAAGAGCTTAAAGAACGATGTGACAAAAGCGAGCGCAAGCGAGATCGCGGAGACCGTGAGACGCACCGTGCGCATGTCATTTTCCTTGTCCTCGCGGGTCATGAACGAAGCGGCGATGACCACTAAAAGCAGGATGAGGATCGAGAAGATGACGTAGCCGCTTTGCTGCAGAACGTAAGCGCCGTCCTGCTCTTTGAAGATTACCAACAAAAACGGAAACATAAAAAAACCTCCCAGTGTTTATTACCGGAGGGCTTTGGCTTTCGCGCATCCGCGCGGCTTGATGAAGTTTCGCTTCCTTACGCCGGTATTATCCGGATCAAGTATTGAGGGATCGAACCTGCGGGTTCATCTCAGCAAAGCACCCCTAGCGTTTTACGAGGCTACTATACGTGAACGGGACGGGTTTGTCAACCCCGAAGTTTGCAAGTTGACAAAAGTCGAAAAATGTACCAAAGGAGGATTACATGATACTTCGTAACGGACATGTGGTTGATCCGGCGAACGGGATCGACGGAAAATGCGATATCCGCTTCGAAAACGGCGTGATCACCGAAGTCGCACCGGAAATCTCCGCGGACGGCTCGGAGGAGCTTGACTGCCGCGGAGCGTACGTGGTTCCGGGCTTTGTGGACCTGCACGTGCATCTGCGGGATCCCGGGCAGACGGCGAAGGAGACGCTTGCAACCGGCACGGCGGCTGCGGCTGCCGGAGGGTATACGGCGATTGCGCCGATGCCCAATACAACGCCTGCAACGGACTCTGCGGAGAAGATCGCAGCGCTTTTAGCCCGTGCCAAGGACGAGTGCAGGGTGAAGCTTATGCCCATCACGGCGGTGACCATCGGGCAGGAGGGAACGACGAAGGCGGACCTCGCCGCGGCGAAGGCCGCGGGGGCGGTTGCGATGTCGGAGGACGGCAAATCCGTCATGGACATCACCGTATACCGCGAGGCGCTACGGGAGGCAGCGAAACTCGGGCTTCCGATGTTTGCCCACTGCGAGGATAAAAACCTGGTGGCCGGCGGAGTCCTCAACGAGGGAGTGGCCTCGAAGAAGCTGGGGCTTCCGGGGATCACCGACGCCGTGGAGGATGTGATAACCGCAAGGGATCTGATTCTGGCGGGGGAGACCGGGTGCCATGTGCATCTGTGCCACGTGTCCACTGCATTTGCCGCAGAGCTTTTGCGGATCGCGAAGGAGGCCGGGTATCCGGTGTCCGGAGAGGTCTGCCCGCATCATTTTGCGATGTGCGACGATGAGATTCCCTCGGATGATGCGAACTACAAGATGAACCCGCCGCTTCGAAGCCGTAAGGATATGGAGGCGCTTCGGGAAGCCATCCGGGCAGGAGTGTTCGACTGCATCTCCACGGACCACGCACCCCACACGGCGGAGGAGAAGAGCCGCGGGTTTGCGAAGGCGCCCTTTGGAATCGTGGGTTCGGAGACGGCATTTGCATTATCTTACACGACCCTTGTGAAGGGCGGTTACCTCGATATGAGCGGGCTTGTGCGGATGATGAGCACGAACCCTTCAAAGATTGCCGGCCACACGGGCGGTACACTCTCGGTGGGGGCTCCCGCGGACATCGCAGTGGTCACCGGAGAGGAGACGCGCATCGACGCAGCCGACTTTAAGAGTAAGGGAAAAAACACGCCGTTTGACGGCCGCAGGGTTTACGGAAAAGTGCTCGCCACATACGTGAACGGGAGAAGGGTATATTAAGACAGGATTGCCAGGTCACTTGGCAAAACAGAAAACACGAAAAATGAGGAAGTAAACAATGATCAGCAAGTTGATTGACAAGATTCAGAAGACAAATGCACCGATCGTAGTGGGCCTCGACCCGATGCTTAACTACATTCCGGAGCA
>CACZRV010000139.1 GCA_902783725.1 uncultured Lachnospiraceae bacterium
CCTACCGGATACTCCGGAATATAGCCCTTGAGGTGGCGCATTCCGAGGTTGTAGGAGCAGTTCAGCATACCGCAGTATGCATCGCCGCGGCCGTTGATCATGTCGCCGTCACCCTCGGCAGCAGCCACGAACATAACGGGGCCGTCGAAGTTCTTAGCGATCAACGTCTCGGGAGTCTCGGGACCGAAGTTTCCGAGGAAGACAACGAGCGCGTTGCACTCCGCCTTCTTTACGTCCTCAACTGCCTTGAGCATATCAAGCTCGTTCTCAACCGTAACCGGGCACTCATAAAGGTCGCCCTTGTAAGCAGCCTTAATGGCAGCACGGCGCTTCTCGGAAAGTACGATCGGGAAGCAGTCACGGCTTACGGCAACAATACCAAGTTTTACTACAGGAATGTTGTTCATAGTAAGTACCAAACCTTTCTCTATTTGATTGATTTCTTGCGTCGGGAAAATAGTTTCCGCCATCGTTACTATTATACTTTATCGGAAAATGACTGTCAATAAAAAACAGGGGGCGGAGCAAATGAAAAAGCTGCCGGTTTTACGACGGCAGCTCTTTGTCTGTTTTGCGGTTGATACGCAGGAAAACCCGCGGTTTTTACTGAATTTTCAGCGAGCCGAGAACCGCCTCGGCCTCCGGGCTGTCAAACTTGAAACCGCAGGAGGACACGCGAACGGGCTTTCCGTTGGTGATGGCGTAAAGTTCAAAGCCGTATCCGCCCCAGCCGTCGCTGTACTGGAATCCGGTCCAGTCGATCCCGCCGTAGGTGCCGGAGATGTCCGTCTGCTCGTTGGTGTAGGTGTTCTTGTTGTACTCGTACTGCTTCGTCATGGTCTCTTCGGTCTCCATCTTGAAGTCAAAGTACTTGAAGTCCGACTTCTTTACGGAGCAGTAGCGGGTGTCTGCATCGTCAAAAGCATCGCCCTTGCGGAAGGTCCAGCCTTCGGGAATGCCTACGGTGTAGTCGCCCCAGGTCTCGGTGGAAGCAATCGTTACGGTGTCTGCTGCGGGGGTAGGCTCCTCGGTAGGAGTTGCGCTCTCCTCCGTCTCGTCCTTGTCGCGCTTCTTACTCTTGCGATCGTCGTCATCATCGTCTCCGCAGGCTGCAAGACATACGCACAGGCTCATAGCCAGCAGGATGACCGCCAAAAGTTTTTTCATGGTTTTTTCCTCCTGAAATTAAATGCGGCCGGGTCGAAACGTTCGCCCGGCTCGCAGAATCAACAAGGGTGATTATAGAGATTATTTGCCGAATGTCAAGCGCGGCAGAGAGAAAATCGCGGAAAATTCACACCCGAAACAGAGAATTTTCCGGAAAATCCGTCAATCCGGCAGCGGCGCGATCTGGTTGCGGTAGATTCTCATGAGGAAGAAGGCGCACAACAGGGCGGAACAGATTTCGGCGATGGGGTAGGAGAGCCATACGAAGTCAAGCTTCTGCACCACCTTGGCCATGAACCATGCCACCGGAAGGAGAATGACCACCTGGCGGCAGAACGAAACGATCGTCGCGTAGAGACCGTTTCCGAGAGCCTGGAACACCGAGATCGTGATGATCGAGAACGATGCCGCGATGAAGTGCAGGCTGATATAGTGGAACGCGGGCGTGCCGTATGTCACAAGCGTCCCAAGCGATGCGGCGTCCTCGCTGAAGAGCGAGAGCAGCTGCTTCGGGAACACCCAGAAGAGCACGGTTCCCACGGCCATGATGGCGGCCGCGATGAAGTAGCTTAAGCGCAGCGTCTCCACCATTCGCTTCTTGCGGCGCGCGCCGTAGTTGTAGGCGAGGATCGGCACCATACCGCTGTTGAAACCGAACACCGGCATGAAAATGAAGCTTTGTATCTTGAAGTAGATGCCGAAGACGGTCACGGCGTCCATGGTAAAGCCGGCGAGCAGGCTGTTGAGGATGTAGGTGATGACCGAGGCGATCGCCTGCATGAGGATGCTCGGGAAGGCTACCTTGTAGATGTTCTTAAGGGTTGCCGCATGGATGCGGAAGCCGCGCATCGAGAGGCTGACTTCCTTGTTCCTCGTGAGGTTGAAATACAATCCCAAAAGGGCGGCTACCGACTGGCCGATGACGGTTGCGACGGCGGCACCCTTGACGCCCATCCGGGGCAGTCCGAAGTGACCGAACACCAGCGCATAGTCGAGGAAAATGTTGATGATCGCGCCGGTACCCTGGGTGATCATCGCGTAGATGGTGCGGCCGGTCGACTGCAGAAGACGCTCCAAAAGCACCTGGAAGAACAGACCCAGGGAGCAGCCCATGACCACGGAGAGGTAGTCCTTGCCGTAGCCGATGGTCTTCATTGTGACGTCGTATTTTTCCGCAAAATCCTTCGCCGAGAACTGCGAGCGGATGAAGGGCTCAGCCAGCGTGAAGCCCAGAATGCAGAAGACGACGGCGTAGATCGCGTAGATGGCGATGCCGTGAGTCGCGGCATTGTTGACGCCGCGGCTGTCCTTGCGGCCGAGGTTGTAGGACAGAAGAGCGTTGATACCGACGCCGGTACCGACCGCCATGGCGATCAGCAGGGTCTGCGCCGGGAAGGCGAGGGTGACCGCGGTCATGGCGTCCTGGTCGAACTTCGACACGAAGATACTGTCCACCACGTTGTAAAGTGCCTGCACAAGCATGGAGGCCACCATGGGCAGCGACATGCTCACCAAAAGCCGCGGGATGGGCATGGTGCCCATTTTGTTTTCCGTGTGAAGCGTTTGCTCGGAAGAATTCATGTTCGTATATATCCTTATTCACAGTCTAAGCCGCCGGAGGGTTGTACCTGCTTCCGGCGGCTTGGTTGTTTCGTGGTTCGTTGATCGGTTCCGGAGATTATTTTTCCTCGCGGAATTCTCCGGTAAAGCTGTCGCGGCGATAGACAAAGCCGCTGTGGAGATTCGGGATCGCTACGGTTTGAAGCTTGTTGCCTCGTGCATCCGACAGCGTCAGGGTGTCGCCCCTGGAAAGGCGGAACGGGCAGAGCTTGCCGGTGGGATCCTCGGCGGGGGTGCCGTTCTCGTTCGTCTTCACGCAGTCGATCTGAAGCGTGCCGCCGGCGGGGATCACGGTGCCGTCCGGAATCCGGAAGGACTTCGGCGTGCCGTCAACGGACTCGCCGCCGTCGGTCAGCGTATAGCCTGCAACGGAAATCTCGTTCTTGCTCAGGTTGCGGAGCACGATGTAATCGTCGCCGCGGGCGCTGATGGTCTCGATCACAACGCCTGTGCTGTTGTCCTCCTTGACGTGGAGAACGACGGAGATGCGGCCTGCGGAGACATCATTTTCCGTGAGCATGAGATCCTTGGACGTGCGCTTTTGACCGTTGACCTCCCAGTAATCGAAGGTGTAGCCGTCGCGGAAGGTGGCGCTCAGGTCGGTTGCGTAGTCGGTGGCGTAGATGCCCGAGAAGCGCTTGCCGGCCGGAAGCGTGTAGGAGTTGATCTGAATCTTTGCATTTTCCTCTGCAGCGACCTCAAGGGAGTAGGAACCCTTCAGAAGGAAGCGGCTCTTTAAGTAGGAAAATGCTTTCGTCGGGCGGGCCTTTGCGAAATCGATGATGGTCTGCAGTTGACCCTGGAGCTGATCCTCCTTGACCCAGGAGGCATCCTCCGCACCCAGCGAAGCGATGTAGTTGTAGTAGTACGTCATCTCGGATGCGCGGGCTGCGCTCACGGCGTTCAGGGTTTCCGTGACATTTTCCGCGGAGAGCGCTCCGTTGGCGAAATCAAGGGAAGCCTTGACGAAGTATTCCATACAGTCCGGACGAGCCAAAAGCGCGTCGAGAAGCGGTGCGTAGCGGTCGGACCCTTCCGTCAGAACCGCGCGGAGTGTGTCGTAGGTTGCGAGCACCTCCTGCTGGTCGTAGAGACCGTAGGTATAGTCGATATCGTGCAGAAGGAAGCGCCAGCGTCCGTCGTACACGCCCGTTCCGAGAGACTCGCCCTCGGCGGGAACGTAGCGGAAGCATTTGTAGTTGTTGTTCGGCCAGTCCTTGTTGCACAGGTAGATGTTGTAAGCCATGTAGGAGAGGTAATCCTCGACATCCATCCAGTTGCACAGCTCGCGGTAGAGCGAGTTGTTTGTGAGGTCGCCGTAGGCGAAGCGGTAGTATTCCGTGTCGTACGCCTTGGCCCAGGTGTTGTTGAAGTCGTCGCCCTCCTCAGTCTTCTTGTAGGTGTCGCCGCCCTCGAGAACGATAAATTCACCCTCCGTGTACTCTTCGGCGCCGGAAGCTTTCGCGGCCGTCTTCGCCGGGGAGTCGCCGTAATGGTTCTTTAAGTACGTGTCGCAGTAGGAGGAGTGTACCCAGAAGAAACCGTAGTAGGTGCCGTTGATGTAGCAGACCGCCGGGCAGACGCTCTCGTACTCAGTGAAGCCCGCATCCGCTGCCAGCATCTGGTTCAGCTCGTCGCGAACGAAGGCGAAGCGGTAGTCGTTGCCGGAAGCGCGAAGCACGAATTTGTCGTAGCGGACAACCTGCGTCGCCGTTCCATCGGCCGTGGTGAGATCGAGGAAGTTTAAGTAGAACGTTCCGGTCTCCGGGCTGTATTCCTTGCGGGCGTAGAACTTTAAGGACTTCTGCGAGTTGCGGCGGGAGTACGCGCCGTAGACGCGGACACCGCAGTTCTGCTCGGTCACGAGCGTTCCGTCGGGGTTCAGCACCTCAAGGTAGACGGTGCGCTCGCTCGCGCGGCCGCGGTTCTCGTAATTCTCGCCGGCCATGATACCGTCGGGCTCGTCCGTGAGCTCCGCCGGGTCACCGTTGATGGTGAACACCATGGTCTGGTAACGGGAGTCGACGCGTGCGCCGAGGATGTAGGAGTGAACAAACTCCGCCGACTTCGTGCCGTCCGCATAGAACACGGCGGCGCGCAGAGACCATACCTTCGGGATGTTGCCCTTGTTGGCCGCTAAAGCGATTCCGTTCTGCGGATCGTAGCGGTTCGAGGACGTCGTCGGGTGGGTTCCGTCGGTGGTGTAGTAGATGGTGCCCTCGTTGCGGGAGAAGATCCGCACCGTGAGGTCCGTCTTATAGAAGTTGCCCGTGTGAGAGAAGACGACGTCGGGCATGTCGTTGGTGAAGGTGATCTTCTCTCCGGTGTAGTCGTCGCGCTTCGGCGTCGGTGTCGGATCGTTGTTGTCCGGACCCGAGGTGGGCTTGCCGGGGTCCGGCGTCACCGTCCCCGTGGCCTGCGCCGGCGTTGCCGAAACATCCGTGTTGCCGGGCTTGTTGTCTTTTGTCAGTGCAGAAATTACCGCAATCAGAATTCCGATTGCGGCAATGCATGCGAGCGTGATGATCGCGATCTTTTTGCTGGAATTACGTTTCATTGTGTTGTGAGAGCCTCCGAATTATTCACCGGTAAATTCAACCAATACGGCGTTGGATACGCCCTCCGTTGCCAGAAGCTCGTCCAGGAACGGAGTCTCCGAACCCTTGAAGTGAATCTGTACGGTGAGCTCGGTTTCTTCCTTGTAAACCGTTTTGTTCTTCAGTCTTCCGCCCAGGTCGTCAACGATCTTCGCCACGTCCTCGGCCGCCTGATCATTGTAGCGGACCAGCAGAAGGTACGTGCCGCGCGAGGTGCGCAGAAGCGTAAGGAAAATGTAAAGGACGGCGATGAAGACAGAGCCGACCAGTGCAAAAGGAACCATGCCGGCACCGGTGGTCAGACCGACCACGACGGACCAGAACAAAAAGCCGACGTCCAGCGGATCCTTGATCGCGGAACGGAAGCGGATGATACTCAGAGCACCGATGGTTCCCAGGGAGAGAGAGATGCTCGAGGAGATGGTTAAGATGATCATCGCGGTGATGACCGCAACCATGACCAGCAGTACCGCAAAATTCTCGCTGTAGCAGGCGCCGCGGTAGAAGAAGCGGTAGACGCAGTAGATGATGGCGGCGCACACGAGCGTGTACGTCAGGCACGCAAGGATCTGTATGGGTGTGGTTGTGCCGAGCGAATCCGCGGCTCCCATCAGTTTTTTGATTTCGTCAATGTAATCAGCCATGGTAAACTCCCGAAAGATATATTGGTTCAGATGCGCGGCAACACGATGAAGTTGTTGCGCAGGTAATCGCAGCCGAGGACAAATTTGGATACGGCAAGCTTGACGCCTGTATTTTCCAGAAGCTGGCGGAGATACATGGGGTAGCTGTCGTCGTATTTGACCTCCAGAACGACTTCGCGTTGCGGGAACAGGGGACGTGTGACGAGCCGTTCGTCGAACATGTCCAGGGTGTTGATCCCGGCGCTGAGTTGGCAGTCAAAGGTGACACGGACCATGGAGAGCGGGTGGATGTACGCCTGGCGCTGATACTCGATGATCACCTCGGGGCGGAGCCCTTCGGACTGTCGGAGACCGTACACCTGCTTACAGAGGGGATTGTCGTACGCAAGCAACGGCGAGTAGTCGCCCGAAAGGATCGCGTCGTAATCGGCCCTCGTGATGACCGCGGAAGTCTTGCTGATGCGGTCGTCGATCTTTTCCTTGTTCTCCAGGACGATGAAGGAATCGCTGCCGTTGTAGGCGCGGATGCGGTACTTGTTCCGGTGCTGCACACCGCTGTCCTTCTCATAGTAGGAGTCGTGCTTCACGGTATCGAAATAGACACTCTGGATCCGGTATCCGTCCGGTCCCGGCATGTGGGGATCGGGCGTGAGAATTCCGGCGACCCGCGCGCGGAGTTCCATATACTGCGGGTATGTGAGAACGGTTTTGATTTCATGCCGCTTGGGCCTATCCGCAAAGGGATTCCGGTATCGCATGGGAGCTGCTCCTTTCCTGACTTTCGCTATTATATATGCAGAAGTTACAAAGGGCAAGTTATTTCATATTTTTTACATAAAAAACTCGGTTCTTGTGCAGATGCGGCAGTTGTGGTATACTTCTGTACTGTGATATTATGCAGAAGTGTTTCCTGCGCCGGGCATTCGCCCGTGCGCGACCGGAAAATGCGTGCGAATCAGGAGGAACTATGGCATCGATCGATGATATTCTGGGTGAGAACCCGGAGGAGATTGCTGAACATGAGTATGATGACAACGGGCAGCCGAAGCCTGCGGAAGGCGAAGGCAACGTCGAAGAGGAGGACGAGCCCGGATATGACGGCGGTGAGACGAGAGAATTTACCGCGGTAACGACGGAGGAGACGGACGAGGATGATATCGATCCCGACTCTTATGAATACGCCGATGAGGACGAAGAGGAAGAGGAGGACGACCGGCCGGTGAGAAGCCGGAGTGCGAAGAAGAGCGATCCGAAGCGCAGCACCGGCGGCTTTTCGGCGTGGCTTGCGAAGGTGTTCCACGACAGCGATGACGATTCGCCGTGGATTTTCCGACGCAGAACCATCGCTTTGATCATCGGACTGGTTCTGGTCCTCACGGTATTTCTGATCATGATCGTGATGATTCCCGAGGGCGGAGACAGCGGCAAGGATGTCACTCCGACCGCGGTTGTGTATACGCCGACGCCCATCGGTACGCCGACGAGTGCGCCCACGGAGGAGCCGGATCCTACCCCTACGCCGGAGCCGGAACCGACGCTGACGGAGGCACCGACCCCGACGCCCGAGGGCGTGAAAAATACGCCGACGCCTACCCAGAAGGCGCAGCAGGTAACCACCGCAACGCCGACTCCGTCGCCGGAGCCGACCCCTACGGATGAGCCGGAACCGACGCCGACGAAGGAGGTAGAGCCGACCCCGACCAATGTGGTTGAGCCTTCACCTTCGATTTCACCGGAAGTTTCGCCGGAAGTATCACCGGAAGTATCACCGGAAGTATCACCGGAAGTATCGCCGGAAGTATCCCCGGAAGTTTCGCCGGAAGTATCACCGGAAGTATCCCCGGAAGTTTCGCCGGAAGTATCCCCGGAAGTATCACCGGAAGTATCCCCGGAAGTATCACCGGAAGTATCACCGGAAGTATCCTCGGAAGTTTCGCCGAAGGTTTCACCGGAAGTTTCGCCGTAGCTTTCTCCGGGTGGCTGAGACAATCCCGGCGGTGGAGACAACCCCGGCGGTGAAAATCAGGGAGGCGGCAACGGCGGCGAAGGCGGCGAGACCGGTGGCAACAACTGACAAAACGAAAACGCCGCGGATGGGTTTTGCGGCGGGAGAGTTGTGAGATGAGCAACAAAAATATCTGTATTACCCTGCAGTACGACGGCAGCCGCTACGACGGCTGGCAGAAGCAGGGCAACACCGAGAATACGATTCAGGGAAAGCTTGAGACCATGCTTTCACAGCTGTTCGAGCAGCCCGTCGAGGTGAACGGCTCCGGCCGGACGGACGCGGGCGTGCACGCGGTGGGGCAGACGGCAAACTTCGTCGTCAACACGCCGTACGGCCCCGGGAAAATCCTCGAGCTGATGAATCGATATCTCCCCAAGGACATTGCGGTCACGGACGCGAAGGTGGCGGACGCGAGGTTCCACGCGCGGTTAAACGCCCGCTCGAAGACGTATGTTTACCGCATCTCCACGGGCTATGTGCGGCCGGTGTTCGGGCGTCAGCAGATTCTGTATCTGCCGGAGACGCTGGATGTCGCGGCGATGCGAAAGGCGGCGGAGTGCCTGATCGGGGAGCATGATTTTACGAGTTTTTGCGGAAATAAACATATGAAGAAGTCGTGTGTGCGCACCATCACTTCCATCGATATCGAGGAGGTGACCGCGACCCTCGGCGACGCGGAGTACGAGGAGCTTCGACTCACGTTTACGGGCAACGGCTTTTTGCAGAATATGGTCCGCATCCTCACGGGGACGCTTCTGGAGATCGGAGAGGGAGCGCGCAAACCGGAGGAGATGGCGGCGATCCTTGCGGCGAAGAACCGCGAGAGTGCGGGGCCTGCGGCACCCGCCCACGGCCTGACACTCTGGAAGGTCGAATACTAGTGACATAAGGTGGGAGTAACGATGGGGGTTTATCTTGTTAAGGATCATACAGCGCCCGACATTTACGTCGGACCTGAAGCATGGCCCGGTGTTGTGCGCGTGGCAAATGTGCTTGCGGAGGACATTTTCCTCGTGAGCGGCGTTCGGCCGCGGGTTGTGCGGGATGCAGCCGAGCTCTCCGGCAGGGCTGTGATCGTCGGAACGGCGGGAAGGACCGCGGCGGATCCGGCGGGACTGTTTGACGGTTGTACTGCAGCGGACGGCAAGCGCGAGGTGTTCGTGCTTCGCAGGGCGGAAGATCCTCTGCCCGGTGTGACGGAGGCGCTGGTTATCTACGGAAGCGACAAGCGCGGAACCATCTACGGAATGTTTGAGGTGAGCCGCCGCATCGGCGTGACGCCCTGGGTGTGGTTCGCGGATGCAGCTCCCGCAAAATGCGCGGAGCCGGTGCTCGATCTTGAGCTTCCCTTTGTTTCGAAGGAGCCGTCGATCCGGTATCGCGGATTTTTCATCAACGACGAATGGCCGTCCTTCGGAACCTGGACGAACAACCTCTTCGGCGGGTTCAACGCGAAGATGTACGAGCAGGTGTTCCTGCTTCTGCTCCGCATGAAGGGCAACTATCTGTGGCCGGCGATGTGGTCCGCCATTTTCCCCAATGACGGTCCGGGGCTTGCAAACGCAGAGCTTGCGGACGAACTCGGAGTCGTCATGGGCGCGTCCCATCACGAGCCGTGCTGCCGCCAGGGCGAGGAGTACAAATACCTCCGCGGCAAGGACTCCGTGTACGGCGACGCGTGGAATTTCTTAACGAACGAAGAGGGCATCACGCGCTTCTGGGCGGACGGTCTGGCAAGAAGCGGCCGGTTTGAAAATGTCATCACGGTGGGCATGCGCGGCGAGGCGGACTCCACGATCCTCGGGCGCGAGGCGACGCTTGCCGACAACATCGATCTTCTGCGAAGAGTGCTTCGCACGCAAAATAAACTGATCCGCGAGTATGTGAACGAGGACCTTTCGAAGGTTCCTCGGATGCTCGCGTTGTATAAGGAAGTGGAGCCCTTTTTCTACGGCGACGAGACGACGCCGGGGCTTGCGGGCGAACCGGAGCTCGAGGGCGTAACGCTGATGTTCTGCGAGGATAACTACGGCAACATGCGGACACTTCCGTCCGGGGCGCTGCGCAGCCACAACGGCGGCTTCGGCATGTATTATCATTTCGATTACCACGGCGGGCCGGTTTCGTACGAGTGGGTCAACTCCACGCAGCTCTCGAAGGTCTGGGAGCAGATGGGGCGCGCCTACGCGGCCGGGATCCGCGACATCTGGATCGTCAACGTCGGCGACCTGAAGCCGCAGGAATATCCGCTCACCTATTTCATGGACCTCGCCTACGACTACGAGACCTACGGCACGAGACCCAACGAGACCGATGCGTACACGGCGCGCTTTGCGGCCGACGTCTTTGCGGGCGGCTTCGATGATGATGTTAAGGAGGAGGCGTTCCGCCGAATCGCGGAGACGCTCATAGAGTATTCGACGTTAAATGCACAGCGACGTCCGGAGACGCTCCATCCTTCGCTGTACGCGCTCTCGGAGGAGAGCGAGGCGGCGCGCATGCTTGCGGCGTGCCGGCGCCTTCGCGACAACTGCGAGTGGCTTGCGGCGCACGTGCGAACGGAGCTTTCGGATTGTCTGTTCGAACTTGTCACGTACCCGGCGACGGCCTCAGCCAACCTCATCGAGATGATGATTGCGGCGGGTGCCAACGAGGCTTTGCTTTTAGAGGAAAATCCCCGCGCGGACGTGTACGCGGACATGGTTGCGGACCGCATCCGCGAGGACGAGGAACTGGTGAAGCAGTACCACTCCGTCGCCGGCGGAAAATGGAACGGCATGATGAGCGGAAAGCACATCGGCTTTAAGCAGTGGAACGACGAGGGGAGCGGGCCTCCCGCGGTGCACCGCTTCGCAGAGCTTGCAAGCGGCGCCTACCTGCCGGATCCGGTTCCGTACCCTTACACGGCGTTTCGCGAGGAGCATCTGATCTATACGGAGAAGACTCCGGAGCGCCCGACCTGGGCCGGGGAGCATTTTCCGGAAAATACATATCTTATGAACGACGACGGCGTGATCGCCGTGGATGCTGCGCGGTTTGCGGAGAATAAGGCGGCCGGAGACGCCGCATA
>CACZRV010000140.1 GCA_902783725.1 uncultured Lachnospiraceae bacterium
ATTTATCGCAGTTTCCGGTTTGAAGATGATCCAGAAGGTGGATCTGAATGAGAACCGCAACCTCTTCGTAGTTTCCGTAATCCTCATTGCCGGTGTCGGCGGCCTTACGGTTTCCTTCGGTGATGTTACCATCACGTCCGTTGCATGCGCATTGATCCTCGGTATCCTCACGAACCTTCTGCTCAAGTGCGCGAAGAACACGGAGACCGTTGCGGAAGTTGCAGAAGCTGCGGAAGAAGCTGTTGAGGCTGCGGACAAGACCGAGTAATTCCGGTTCTGTGTCCCGAAAAGCTGGCTTTTGAAAAATGTAGTAAAAATGCGGGGCTGCCCTTTGGAGCAGTCCCGCTGTTTTTTGTTCGCTTTATATTCAGTTCGCTTTTATACCGATTCGCTCTTATACCGGTTCGTTTCAGCTTGATTTCCGGTTGCGCGAAACCGGTCGCCTTACTCGTCGGCCTTGGTCTCGATGCCCGGGTCGAAGGAGGGCATTACCGAGAGCTTGAAGAGGTTTTTGCGGTGCAGGCTGTCGATCCGCGCCTTGTCCGCGGGGCTGTCGATCTCGCCGGTGCGGATGTAGCGGTCGAGTGTTGCATACGTAAAGCCCAGATTGTCCTCGTCGGTCTTACCGCACAGGCCGTCGGAAGGTTTCTTTTCCACAAGAGCCTCCGGCACGCCGATCAGGCGGGCAAGCTCCTTAACCTCCTGTACCGTAAAATGGCTGAGGGGGCTGAAATCGCCGACGGAATCACCGTAGCGCGTCGAGTATCCGACCCAGTCCTCGGAGAGGTTGCAGGTGTTGGCGACGCGACCGTTGCAGCACTGCGAGACACAGTACAGAGTCGACATGCGAAGGCGGGGCGGAAGATTCACACGCGCCTGATTCGTAAGAGGAAGGTCCTTCGGGAGAGCGCCTAAAAGACCTTCGAAGGCGTCCTTGATATTTACGACATAGTAGCGGATCCCCAGGTGCTTAACAAGCATGTAGGCATACTCGATATCCGGCTGAACGTCGTTGGGCATCAATACGCCGATGACGCGGTCCTTGCCCAAGGCCTCGACACACATCGCCGCGACGATCGAGCTGTCCTTGCCTCCGCTGATTCCCACGACCGCGTTGCATCCCGGTCCGTTCTTTTCAAAAAAGTCGCGGATCCACGCGACACAGGCATCTTTCATCTTTGCTGCATTGAATTTCATGAGCGTTGGCTCCTTTCACCGCGACAATTAAGATGTCGCATTTTCCGCTTTCTATAGTACCACAGTCCGGCCGTTCTGGCAAATGCGGTTTTTCTTGCTTTTTCCCGGTGAAATGGTATAATCCGTATGGTGTGCGCAAGGAGGCAAAGTATGGTCAAAGTCGGAGTGTTGTGTCTGATCACCTGTCTGGTGATGATGGCGGCAATCGTCTGGAAACCGCGGATTACGATCCGGGGCGTCTTCTTTGATACCTATCCTTTGGTTGCGGCGGCCGGCGTGATCGCTCTTTTGGTGTGCGGCGGCCTTACCTTCCGGCAGTTCGGAGCCGGACTCACGGCCGACACGGCGGTAAATCCCCTCAAGATCCTTGCGCTGTTTTTCTCCATGACATTTCTTTCGGTCTACCTCGATGAGGCGGGCTTCTTTCACTATCTTGCGGGCAGGACTTTAGCCCGCGCGGGCAGCGACCAGCGGAAACTTTTAGCGTCGTTGTTCGTGACCGTCTCGATTCTTACGGTATTTACCTCCAACGACATTGTCGTGCTGACCTTTACGCCCTTCATCGGGTATTTTACGAAGGCGGCGAAGATCAATCCGGTGCCGTATCTGGTGACGGAGTTCATTGCGGCGAATACCTTCAGCATGATGTTCATCATCGGCAATCCGACCAACATTTATCTCGCCAGCGGGGCGGGGATCGACTTCCTTGCCTACGTGAAGGTGATGTTCCTTCCGACGCTCTTTGCCGGCATTGCGGTGTACGTCGCAATCCGTCTTTTGTTCCGGAAGGCGCTGTCGGTTCCGATGCACGGGGAGGCGACGGAGGGGAAGATCCGTCACAAGCCGACGGTCGTCCTCGGAATGCTTCACCTCGGCGTCTGCACGGTGCTGCTGGCGGTCGGTTCGTACATCAGTCTCCCTATGTGGATCATCGCCGTGTGCGCTGCGGCCAGCCTGATCGTGTGCACCTGCGTGATGAACGCGGTAACGCACCGCGGACCGCGTCTTTTGTTCCGAAGCATACATCGTCTGCCGTGGCTGCTGATCCCTTTTGTCATCTCCATGTTCGGCCTCGTTCTGGCGATGAACGGAAGCGGCCTGTCGGAGCGCATCGCCGATGTGCTTTCCCACGGTGACCCGATCTGGGTGTACGGCATTTCGTCCTCCCTCTCGGCCAACATTATCAATAACATCCCCATGAGCGTGCTGTTCACCTCGCTGCTGTCCTGCGGCACGGCGCCGCTTCGCGCGGTCTACGCCACCATCATCGGCTCAAACCTGGGCGCGTACTTAACGCCGGTCGGTGCCCTGGCGGGCATCATGTGGATGTCGCTCTTAAAGACGGTGGGGGTAGATTTTTCGTTCGGGCGCTTCGTGTCCTACGGCGTCCGCATCGCCGTCCCGGCGATCCTTGCCGCACTTTTGGGGCTGATGCTGTCCGCTGCGATCTTTCTGTGAGAGGAGACCGGGACAACGTCCGCCGGCTGTCCCCCCTTGCCACCTGCGCGCAGGTATGATAGAATACATGTGTATGTGTGCCGAGGGGGAAATGAATTCGGCTGCGATGAAAGGATAGTGCGATGGAAAAGCCTTGTTTGTCAATTGTAGTGCCCTGCTACAACGAGGAGTCGGTGCTGGGTGCATTTTACGAGGAGATTACGAAGACGGCGGAGAGCATCCGCGAGCGCGTGGAGTGTGAGTTTTTGTTTGTGGATGACGGTTCCGCGGACGGAACGCTCGGGATTTTAAAGGAGCTGGCGGAGAAGGATGAGAGAGTGTCCTACATCTCGTTCTCGCGCAACTTCGGCAAGGAGTCCGGCATTTATGCGGGATTGTCCAACGCCGTCGGCGATTATGTGGTTTTGATGGACGCGGATCTGCAGCATCCGCCGTGCTACATTCCGGAGATGCTTGAGGCTCTGGAGAGCGGCGAGTATGACAGTGTTGCGATGCGCCGCGTGGACCGTGACGGCGAGGGGAAGATCCGCTCGTGGTTTTCACGGATGTTTTACAAGTTCAACAAGAAGATTTCCGGCGTGGAGATCGTGGAGGGAGCCACTGATTACCGCATGATGACCAGACAGATGGTCAACGCCGTTTTGGACATGCCGGAGTACAACCGTTTTACGAAGGGTATCTTCGCGTGGGTCGGTTTCCGCACGAAATGGATCGGCTATCACAACGTGGAGCGGGCTGCAGGAGAGACCAAGTGGTCCTTCGGAAGCCTCGTAAAATACTCCATCAACGGTATTGTTTCCTTCTCCACGGTGCCCTTGGCGGTGTCCTCGTTCCTGGGCGTTTTGTTCTGCTTTGTTGCATTTTTCATGATGATCTGGCTGATCGTCAAGACGCTGGTGTTCGGAAACCACGTCAGCGGTTATCCCACGATCGTCACGTTGATCCTGTTTATGAGCGGTTTGCAGTTGATGATGTTCGGCGTACTCGGCCAGTACGTCGCACGCAGTTACATGGAGGGAAAGCATCGGCCGATTTACATCGCGCGTGAGAAGAAGGTAAAGAAGCATGATTCACATTGTGATCAATGAGCAGGCGAAGAAGGGAAGAAAGAGTCCTCTTGCGAAGCTGACCGGTGTGCTGGAGAAACGGTCGGTTCCGTATACGGTTCACAAGACCGCGGGCCCTGGCGATGCCACGGACATCGTGCGGGAGATCTGCGAGAGCGGCGAGAAGGCGGACGTCTGGGTTGTGGGCGGTGACGGCACCATCAACGAGGCGGTCAACGGCCTTGTGCTTCCGTCGCAGGTGACCCTTGCGGTGCTTCCGGGAGGATCCGGAAACGACTACGTGAAGGGCCTGGGACTTCCGTCGGACATCGTAAAATGCGCCGAGACGCTGTTGGCGGCGAAGGGACGCCGCGGATATGATCTGGGCGAGATTGCGACGTACGAGATCAGCGGCACGGTGCGCTTTGCCGGAAGCTGCGGGATCGGCTACGACGCGAAGGTCTGCCACGAGGTGGACAACTCGTCCATCAAGAAGGTGTTAAACAAACTTCATCTGGGGAAGATTGCATATTTTTTAGTGGCGCTCCGCCAGGTGTTTGCGAATCCGAGATTTGCAGCGACGGTTGTCGTGGACGGGGTATCCCGGGCGTACAATGATGTCATTTTCCTCTGCTTTATGAACAATCGCTACGAGGGCGGCGGGCTTAAGATGGCGCCGGGGGCAAATCCCTGCGACGGCAAGCTGACGGTGGTGATGGCCCACGGAATCCGGCCGCTTCGGGTGTTGACGATGTTGCCGAAGCTGATGAGCGGAACGCATGTGAAGCATAAGAAGGTGGATGTGATCACGTGCCGCGAGATCGAGGTGATCACCGATCAGCGGCAGTACCTGCACACGGACGGTGATGTCCGGTGCCAGACGCGCCACGTGCGCGTGACGTGCATGCCGGAGCAGATGATGATGCCTGCCTGCGGAACCGCGTATGCGTCGCGGTCGACGAAACAGATCACGAACTGAAGCGCTCCCAGAATTCGCGAAGGCGGTCCGGAAGCGACTCGCGGGTTACCGTGTGGACCGGAGTCCATTCCCGCGGGAAGAGAGCGCGGTACGAGGACGTGCCGAAGCGGTCGTCCAGAAGAAGAATGCAACCGGCGTCGTCGGTGGTGCGGATGACGCGGCCGGCGGCCTGCAACACTTTGTTCATACCGGGGTAGAGATATGCGTAGGCAAATCCCTGCCCCGATTTTTGTTCATAATACTCCCGGAACAGCTCGCGCTCGTTGCACACCATCGGAAGTCCCGGGCCGACCACGGCGGCGCCGATCAGCGAGTCGTTCCGAAGATCGATGCCCTCGCTGAAAATTCCGCCCATGACAAACAATCCGAGCAGGGAACCCTCGTGCTCCGTCTCAAAGGCGGAGAGGTAAGCTTCCCGTTCGGTCTCGGTCATGCCGGCGGTCTGTACCAAAACCTCACCGTCCCAGTCCGAAAAATGCGTTGCCACCTCGGTGACGAACCGGTAGGACGGGAAAAATGCTATATAGTTGCCCTTGCGGGCGGAAACCATCGCGCGGATGTAGGAGGCGATCTTCGCAAACTCCGAGTCCGTGCGGTTTTTGTATCTTGTGTCCACATCCCGGGCGACCATCACAAGGCGTCTCGCGGGGTCGAAGGGACTCGGCGTGTAGACCGCGTAGTCCTCGGGCACGCCGCCGAGCTGCTCTTTGTAGTAGGAGATCGGCAGAAGCGTGGCGGAGTAGTAGATCGCACAGCGGCCGCGGTCGATGCACTCCGCAAGGAACGCGGAGGCGTCCATGCATTGCAGGCGGATAAAGAAGTGGTTGTTCTCGCGGTAGTCGGCGTACGCGGTGTAGCGATCCTCCGCCCGCTCGTACATCTCGAGAAAATGGCGCAGGTTTAAGTACAGTTCAACTGCCTCCTCGGGGACGGGGAATTTGCGGTCCGCAAGGACGTCGGCGAGGGCGGAGCAAAGCCGCTCCGCTTTCATCGTAAACTCGGAGATCGCCGTCACGGCGGAGGCGCCGCTCCCGAGGACAGTGAAGCCGTCACACTCCCTGCGAAAGGCGAGCATGACCTTGTTGAGGGCTTCGCACTGCCTTGACGCGGGCCGGAAATGCTCCTCCAGCGCGCGCTTGCATGCGAGGAGGTCCTCCTTCTCGATCTCCGCGGAATACATTTCCCGCGAGCGCTCCACCAGGTTGTGCGCCTCGTCGATGAGGAAGACGTAGTCGCGCTTGACTCCCTCGGAGAAGAACCGGCGCAGGTAGGCGGTGGGGTCGAAGACGTAGTTATAGTCGCAGATGACGATGTCGGCGAACAATGCGATGTCGAGGCTCAGCTCGTACGGGCAGACCTGGTATTTTTCGGCGCAGGCGAGGATCGTTTCACGGCGCACCGAAACGCCGGCGTCCGCCTGACCGAGGAGCTCCAAAATGGCGTCGCCCACGCGGTCAAAATGGCCGTTTGCGCGGGGACAGGCGACCGGGTTGCACTCCGGCGTGTCGAGGACGCACAGCTTCTCCTTGGCGGTCAGGGTGATGGAAAAAAGAGTCGCGCCGCCGCTGCAGAGCGTGTCGCAGCACTCCTCGGCCACGGTTCTGGCGATGGTCTTGGCGGTCAGATAGAAGATCTTCTCCGTCAGGCCCTGCCCCATGGAGAGGACGGCGGGATAGAGGGCGGAGACGGTCTTGCCCACGCCGGTGGGCGCCTCGATGAAGAGCTTGCGGCTCTGCCGGATCGTCTTGTAGACGCCCGTCACCAGCTCCTTCTGGCCGGGGCGGTATTCAAAGGGGAAGGGCAGAGCCTGCACGGAGGCGTCGCGGGCCTCCTTGTGGTCCTGCTCCCATTTTGCGTAGCGGCAGTATTCGCGGCACAGCGAAAGAAACCACTCGGCGAGGTCGTCCCGCGCGAAGGTCTCCTGAAAATACCGGATATGTTCGGTGTCCAGATGCACATAGGTCATGCGGATGGAGATGGACGGAAGATCGTGCTGCAGCGCCTCGATGTAGGCGTAACAGCGGGCCTGGGCAAGATGCGCCGTGACCGGCGCGGAGAGCGTCTCCACGTCGCGGAGCATGCATTTGATCTCGTCAATGGTATGGCCGAGCTCGGGATCGTCGAAAATGCCGTCGGCCCGCCCCTCGATGGTGAGAGCGAAGGTGCGGTCTTCGTAGGTGAGAAGCTCCTCATGCTGGAGCGAGACTTCGGCGCGGTAGCCCGCCGGCTGACTCTTCTGAATCTTGCGATGCATCCGCGCGCCCTCAGCCATGGCTTCGGCGTCGCGTCCGGCGGAGCGGTTGTCGATGTCGCCGCTGCGGGTCACGAACTCCACAAAATCGCGCACGGATACGCGCACGCGGATCGGTTCGGTTGTGGGGGTTGCGGTGTTCATGACGGCGGTGGGACTCCTTTGTCTGTTTGTACGCCTGCCGGCGCGGCAGCCGGCCGGGGAAGCGGTGTGCTATGGGAAAAGTATACCACATTTGCGGGAGTTTGTCAGTTGCGTGAGGAAGGATTTGTAGACAAGCGGCGTAACTTTTGCTATAATAAATCGAGCGGCAGGCAGACGACTGCCGGAACGGCGCAAAGGCGCCGAAGAAACGGAGGATAAACCCATGAGTGAGTATGATGATATTTATGACAAGGACGAAGTGACGCTGTATCTCGACGATGACACCGAGCTTCGCTGTGACGTGATCGGCATTTTCCCCGGCCCGGAGGATCGCGAGTACATCGCGGTGACGCCGCAGGAGTGGGAAGGCGAGGGCGATCCCGAGGTGTACATCTATCGCTTCTGGGAGAACCCGGAGGATGAGGAGGACATTCGCCTCGACGACATCGAGACCGACGAGGAGTTTGAGGCGGTTTCGAAGGCGTACGACGATTTCCTTGCGGACGAGTACCTTCTGGACGAGGATGACGAGGAGGAGTGATCCGGGCTTGTTCTGATCCGAAAATGAGCGGTGCGGCGGAAGTGTTCCGTCGCACCTTTTTTATGTTGTTATCCTTGATGTTACTGAGCCGGAAAGATCGTGTGCAGCAGCATGGACCTTGCGCACAGGCTGTAGGAGAGTGTCTTGGGCAGCAGGAAGCGGTCGAAGCGGATCTTCAGGCGGTCCTCCTCCAGGGAGAGGACGGTGCCCTCGCCGAACTGCCGGTGCGACACCCGCGTTCCCGGCGCCAGGGCCGAGGCCGGGAGAAGGATCTCCCCTAAAAACCCGGAGGGCGGAAGCTCTTTGCCGAACCGCTTTTGCACATACAAAAGAGTCAGTGACCTGCGCGCGCGGGTCATGGCGACATAGAGAAGCCGGCGTTCCTCCTCAACGGTCTCGGGGAGGAGCGCTTTTTTGTGCGGGATGATAGTCTCGTTGCAGTCGCAGATGTACACCCGGTCGAACTCGAGCCCCTTGGATGCGTGAAAGGTCATGACGGCGACGCCGCTTCCCTTTTTGTTCTGCTCGCGCCGGCGCCGGTCCTCGGCCTTACGAAGCGTTTCCTCCACGCCCGTGAGGAGCTCCGGCACGGTGTCAAACCCTCGCACCGCCTCGGAAAATTCATCCAGCGCCTCCAGCGCGTCCTCCACGTGCAGACTCCCGCCCGTCACATGCGCGTCGTAACCCACCGCCTTGCGAACGTAGTGCACCGCCGCGTAGGGATTCATCCGCGAGATCATAGCCAGGTCGTAGATCAACTTGTCGATATTCCGGACAAGGTATTGCTTGCCGTCCGCAGCCGCCTGTGCGCGGATGGCTGCAAGGTCAACGGAATCCCCCGCTAAGTATCGCCGCTCGATGTAGCGCTTCGGTTGATTGGCGATCGCGAGCATCACGGCACGGGAGGTGTCGCCGTGGGCGGCCCGCAGGTAGGAGAGGACGACGCGGACCCGGGGGTTGTCGTAGAGGCAGGGGAGAAAGCCCCGCACATCGTAAGGAATGCCCGCTTGGGCAAGTGCATCGCACAGGCTTCGCATCTGGAGGTTCGTGCGGAACAACACGGCGATCTCCTCCGGCGGAACGCCTTGCGCAGTGAGGGAGGTGATCTCCGTGAGGAGAAGCTCATTTTCCGAGGCGACGGTGTCGCGGCTGACGATGCGCAGCGTGTCGCCGTGGGGATTGACGGTTTCGTGCTCCTTGTCGTAGCGGAGGGTGTTGTGGGAGATCAGTGCGTCGGCAGAGGCTATGATCTCGGGGGTGCTTCGGTAGTTGGCCGAAAGCGTGACGATGCGGCATGCCGGGAAATCCTTCGGAACCTGAAGCATGATCTGCGGCTCGGACCCGCGGAAGCCGTAGATGGACTGGTCATCGTCGCCCACCGCGAAGAGGTTGCCGTTCGACCCGGCGAGGAGACGGACGATGTCGTACTGCAGCCGGTTGACATCCTGAAACTCGTCGATCAGCAGATAGCGGTAGCGGGCGCGCCAGAACGCAAGCGCCCCGGAATCTTCGGTGAGCATGCGGTTGGTGAGCAGAAGCATGTCCTCGAAATCCAGCTTCCGCAGGTTGCGAAGCTCCTCGCGGTAGCGTGTAAACGCGGTGCGGAAGGTCGCAGCGTCACATGAGGAAGGGCTGTATTTTCCGAGTTCTACATCTGTAGAATCAATGGCGCGGCACTTGACCTTCAGAAATTCCTCATAGACGTCCCGCACCAGGGAGCGGTCCTCGGCGTACTCCGGGCGGATCGAGCTCAAAATGTTGCCCATGAGGTCCACGGCCTCACTCTCCCGGAGAATGGAATCCGCGCGGTAGCCGCGCGCCGCCTGCAGCATGTGGAAAAAACAGGCGTGAAATGTTCCGAAGGTGACGCCGGGGTAGGCTCGGTTCGTAAGACGGTCGAAGCGATCCTGCATTTCCCGTGCTGCCGCGCGGGAGAAGGTGATGACCAGGATGGACTCCGGCGTGACCGCGTGTCCCTCGATCAGATACCGCACGCGGTTGGTGATGACATAGGTCTTGCCCGAGCCGGGGCCGGCAATAACAAGCATAGGCCCGTCCTTGTGTCGGATGGCCTCCTGCTGGGCACAGTTTGCGATTGTGTTCATGATTCATACCCTCCGAATGAAGAAAGAGAAAAGAGAATCGAAGATTAAGAATTTGAGAAGAAGGTGACACGGGACAGAACCCGTGCCACCTGAAGTGAACATAGAGAAATGCGATGACGAAAGGACAGTGCCTCCGTCGTCTTTAGGAAAGCTTTTCGATACCGATGCGGATGCGGCGAAGGCTCTCGTCCTTGCCGAGGATCTCCATGATCTCGTAAGCGCCGCCGGGCGTCATCTGCTTGCCGGAGACAGCGGTGCGTAGAGGCCAGAGGCAGACACCGTTCTTGATTTCCTTCTCTGCGACGTAGTCCATGCAGAGCTTCTCCAAAGATGCGTAAGAGTAGTCGTCAAGCGCCTCGAGGCGGGGAAGAAGATCGTTGAGGACGCCGAGAGCGATCTCCGCGTTCGTCTTCATCTTCTTGTGCGTGTACATCTCGATGTCGTAGTCCGGAAGCTCCTCGAAGAAGTCGATCTTCTCGGCGATGTCCAAAAACGTCTCGATGCGGGTCTTGACGAGGTCGGCGATCTTGCGGAGATCGCAGTCTCGCTTGACAACCTCGCGGATGTAGGGAAGCGCATACTCGTAGTAGCGCTCATTGTCCATGTTCTTGATGTACTCACCGTTCATCCAACGAAGCTTCGTCATGTCGAACACGGCGGGGGACTTGCTGATGTGGTGGTAATCAAACTGCTCGATGAGCTCCTGCAGGGACATGATCTCGGTGTTGTCCGCCGGGCTCCAGCCGAGAAGCGCAACGAAGTTGATAATCGCCTCAGGAACAAAGCCCTGCTCCAGAAGATCCTCGAAGGAGGAGTGACCGCTTCTCTTGGAGAGCTTCTGGTGCTCCTCGTTGGTGATGAGCGGGCAGTGGATGTACACCGGCTCCTCCCAGCCGAAGGCGTTGTAGAGACGCGTGTACTTCGGGGTCGAGGAGAGGTACTCGTTGCCGCGGACGACGTGGGTGATACCCATCAGATGGTCGTCGACGACGTTCGCAAAATTGTACGTCGGATAGCCGTCGCTCTTGATGAGGATCATGTCGTCGAGCTCATCGTTGTCAACGGTGATATCGCCGTAGTTGGCATCGGTAAATGTGGTCGTTCCGTCGGCCGGAATGTTCTGGCGGATGACGAACGGCATGCCCGCCGCAAGGTTGGCCTCAACCTCCTCCTTCGAGAGGGAGAGGCAGTGCTTGTCGTATTTTGTGATCTCCTTGCCCTCGCTGTCTACGACGCCCTTGAGGGAATCGAGACGCTCTCTGGTGCAGAAGCAGTAGTACGCCTCGCCTTTCTCCACCAGTTGCTTGGCATACTTCATGTACAGACCGGACTTCGCGCGCTCGCTCTGTACATAGGGGCCGAAGCCCTTATCCTTGTCCGGACCTTCATCGTGCGTCAGACCGGCCTTTTCCATCGTGCGATAAATGATATCTACGGCGCCCTCAACGTAGCGTTCCTGGTCCGTATCCTCAATGCGCAGTATAAAATCACCGCCCTCATGCTTCGCGGTCAGAAACTCGTACAGCGCGGTACGGAGATTGCCGACATGCATGCGTCCGGTAGGACTCGGGGCGAAACGTGTTCGAATCTTCATAAGCGGACCTCCTTGATCGGATAATTGTGAAACCCATATTAAACTCCCGACCGCGTTTTGTCAAGGGAGAAGGGTCGCCCGCGCGTCGGAAAATGGACCATTTTCCGCGCAAAATCAGGCATAAAAAACACATGTGTCCGCGCGAGAAAAACAGTTGACATACACAAGAGAAAAATGCTATACTTGCCCATAGTGTGCGCGTGAAAACGGCGCGGCTTATGGGGGAGCCGGATAAGCGCCGGAAGAAGTCTTTGAAACAAGCATTTCGAAGGCGGCAAGAAGAAAGGTGGTTGAGGATTTGAACATCTTGTTTTTTCTCACGCCGAAAAGCGAAGTGGCCTATGTCACGAATGAGTACAGCTTACGGCAGGTCCTGGAGAAGATGGAGTTTCATCGGTATCAGGCAATCCCGATGCTCGACCGGAACGGTCGGTATGTGGGAACCATAACCGAGGGTGACCTCCTGTGGGGAATCAAGAATGCGGCGGACATGAACATGCATGACGCGGAGCGCATTCCGATCACGAGAATTCCCCGGAGGCTGCATTTTACGGCGGTCAACGTGAATGCGGAAGTGGAGAACCTGATCAAGGTAGCCATGACGCAGAATTTTGTGCCGGTGACGGACGACAACGACATCTTCATCGGAATCGTCAAGCGAAGCGATATCATGGAGTATTGCTTCCGGAAGATTCAGAAGACCGAAACAACGAAATAACAAAACAGGCAGGCAATCGAATGGATAGAATGGATACGGCAGAAAATGCCATGAACGATCAGACGGCTACGTTTGAGAACCGTCTGGAGGATCTGGTGCAGTACGGCAACGACCACGGCGGAAGCATCGAGTCGTCGTACATCAGCGAGCTGATGGGAGAGTATTGCAAGACGGTTGACCAGATCGAGCAGGTGTATGACTATCTGGAGGGACGCGGATTTGTCATTTTGAACAAGCAGGAGGATTCGGACTTGGAGCCGGACGATCCGAATGAGCAGGCGCTTCGCAAACTCGAGGCGGATCTGGGATCGCTGGACGATCTCGGTGCATTTGACGACGATGCGCTGCTGGATACCGACGAGGATGTTCTTCCCGCCGATAACGACGAGCTCAACAGCATCGCGAACGCGATGTCGGACGACCCGGTGAAGCAGTACCTTCGCGAGATCGGTAATTTCGGACTTCTGAGCGTCGACGAGGAGATTGAGCTCGCGACGAAGATCCTGGACGGCGACAGAGAGGCAAAGCGCAGACTTACGGAGGCGAACCTCCGACTCGTAGTCAGCATCGCCAAGCGCTATGTGGGCCGCGGACTTTCGTTCCTCGACCTCATTCAGGAAGGTAATCTCGGTCTGATCAAGGCCGTTGACAAATTCGACTACACAAAGGGATACAAGTTCTCCACCTACGCAACATGGTGGATTCGCCAGGCGATCACGCGTTCCATCGCGGATCAGTCTCGCACGATCCGTATCCCCGTTCATATGTCCGAAGTCATCAACAAGACCTACCGCGTGAGCCGTAACCTTCTGCAGGAACTCGGCCGCGAACCTACGGAGACCGAGCTCGCAGAGGCGATGAACATGCCTGTAGAGAAGGTGCGCGAGGTGCTCAAGATCAGTGCGGATCCGATTTCCATGGATACGCCGATCGGCGAGGAGGACGACAGCCATCTGGGCGACTTCATCAAGGACGAGCAGACGCCGGGCCCGGAGGAGGCAACGTCCTACATGATGCTTCAGGAGCAGATCGAGAAGCTTCTGAACACCCTGACCGAGCGCGAGCGCAGAGTATTGAAGCTCCGCTTCGGTTTGATCGACGGACGCCAGCGCACGCTGGAGGAAGTGGGCAAGGAATTCAATGTTACGCGTGAGCGTATCCGCCAGATTGAGGCGAAGGCGCTTCGCAAGCTCCGCCACCCCAGCAGAGCAAAGCTTTTGAAGGGGTATGATGTTTAAAAACGGGATGAGTTCGGGTTTCGGGCAAAACACAATTGAAATATTTCAAAAAAAGAGCATCGGCTGTTTCGCCGATGCTTTTTTCTGCCCTTTAGGCATGCAAAGGAGTGCTCGTTGTTTGAGTTGACCCGGGCGTTTTTAG
>CACZRV010000141.1 GCA_902783725.1 uncultured Lachnospiraceae bacterium
ACGTTGTATCCTCCTTTTTGCATAATATTCCTATTACCCACCGTCTATGATATATTCAAATGCCGAAAAAGGCAAGCATTTTTTCGTAAAATGCGGCAAAAAGCCATGAAAAACCGTGCTGTTTTGCCTCATTTTCGAACTATTTTGACTCATCACCGTCCGCGGGCGGTGTCGGGGTCGGTTCCTCCCCCAGTTCTTTGGCATAAAACTCGTCATCGCTGTCGAAGACGTGCTCCATATTGACATCGTAACGGATGGTCTTTCCCATCTCCGTATTGCGTTTTGCCAGCGATTCCGCAACGTCCGGGATCATCGCGATCTGCACGTCGTAGGCCTGGCGAACGCCGAGCCGGTACTCATTTCCCGACATGATCAGCGTGACGGCCTCGTCCTTCGCAAATCGGATCTCATCGATCTTCAGCTCGTACTTCTGCAGCTGGAAAACGATCCCCAGAATAACGTCGAACAGCTTGTCGTCCTGGGTCGCGAACTTCTGGTACAGCGTCAGGTTCGTGTACTCGAGTCCCGTGACCACCGGAAGCTCCTCGATATTGCTCTTTCGCGACGATACAATCTCTCCGTCGCGGTTAAAATACAGATAAAATCCCATGTCATAGAGGCAGGCGATCGGCGGTTTTTCGTACGCCGTGATCTTGATCTTGTTGCCCTCTCCGACCTCGATATCGATTTTTTCCAGGAACGGAAGCGTCTCCACCTTGCGGTAGCGGTAGATGAATTTGACGAGAACCGAGTATTCGTCGTACCAGTGGCTCAGCACATGGTCGCGGATCTCCTCCTCCGTGTATCTCTCGGAAAATCCGATGATCGTCACGGTCACGTCCGTCTCCCGGTTGATCCTGTAGGTATCCCGAAACCAGCGCCATGCAAGCGCCGCGATAACTGCCAGTACAACAACGATCACCAGCCGCCGGATCCATCTCGTGCTTCTTTTTTCTGTCTGAATGACCGTCATTTTCCGAACTTAACTCCTATCCTCTTCTGATCACTCGCCCTCGTCGTCCTTCCGGGACGGCTGTCCTAAAACGACATCCATCCGATAGCCGCCGGGCGTCAGATTCGGCGTCTCGTCTCTGCGCACCGCCGCCTCGGCCTCCAGAAGATCCCGCTCCGCCTTGTCGTAGCGGTCGGACTGGGTCCGGATCTTCGTGCCGCGCTTCTCCGGCTTCTTTCTCTTGTGATCGTCCTTGACCTTGCGAAGTCCGCCGAAGGACTTCTTCGCCGGCTTCTGCGGTCTCTCGTCGAAGGAGCGCTTCGGTCTCTCCTCCTTCGGCTCCTCCTCCGCCAGGATGACGCGCTTGCGGTATCCGATGTTGCGCGATACGTTCAAAACAACGCCGCACTCGGCGCAGAGCACTAAGAGCGAGGAACCGCCGTAACTGATAAACGGAAGCGTGACACCCGTGGAGGGGAACGTTCCCGTCACAACGGCGATATTGATGCAGACCTGCAGCCCGATGTGGATCAAAACACCGTAGCACAGGAGGGTTCCGTATAAATCCGGCGCATTGATCGCCACGATGGCGATGCGCCACAACAAAAGCAGAAACAAAATGATCAGCGCCGTGCCGCCCACAAGGCCGAGCTCCTCGACGATGCAGGCAAAGATCATATCGGTGTGCACCTCGGGGATGTGCCCGAGCTTTTGAACGCTGTTCCCGAGGCCCTTGCCGAACAGGCCGCCGGAGGAAAGCGCATACAGGCCCTGCTTTACCTGACCCACATTGTTCTCATCCGTCAGATGCCGCCACTCGTAGATACGGCGGAAACGGAAGCTGCCCGACGCACCGTTGTGGTCCACGTAACGGACCAGCAGGACAACTGCGAAAATGCCGACGGCAAGCAGCACCACAAACAGAAACTTCTTCTTCGAGCAGGCGAAGATCAAACCGCCCAGAATCGCAAAGAGAATGATACCTGTGGTCATACTCTCCTTCGCCGCCAGCACGCCCACCAGGCCGAGCAGCACGCAGACTGCGGCGAGCGCCTTAAAGCGCCCCCGGTAGGTGTTGACCCTGCACATGGCGTAGGCCGCGATCACGATCATAAACAACTTGGCAAATTCACCCGGCTGCAGCTTTAACGGTCCGATGGCCAGCCAGCGGGATGCACCGTTGGCGGCACCGCTCAACTCGGAGTCGGTTCGACCGACTGCGATAACCGCAACTTCCAGCGCCAGGATGACAAGGTATGCCCCTACCAGCAGCAGCGGAATTTTCTTCTTCGGCGTCTCCAGGGCGTACAGGCGGTAATCCACAAGGGAAATCGCGATCATGCCCGCGACTCCGACAACCACGTAACGGATCTGCCGGTATGTATAAAATGTGGAGTTTCCGAGATATTTGGCGGCATTGTACGGGCTGATGCTCGCAATCATCAGGATGCCGACCATCATGAGCGCGATCACCATGAACAACAGCGTGTAGTCATAGTACCGCTTTCGCTTGTCGGTCGTATACTGGTATCCGCTCGGTTCCATCCCGGTCTCTCCTCCTCTCCTTCATTTTCCTGCGGCGGAAACGCGCCTGTTCGCCGTATCAATCGGGGAGTGCCCGTACCAGTGCCTTGAACAGGTCGCCGCGCTCCTCGTAGTTTTTGAACATGCCCCAGCTTGCGCAGCAGGGGGACAAAAGCACCGCCTCGCCGGGCTTGGCGATTGCGTGTGCATATTCCACAGCCTCCTGCATGGAATTCACGCGAATGATGTCCGTAAAGCCCATGCTCCGCGCCGTCGCCTCGATCTTGTCCGCCGTCTGCCCCATGAGGAGAAGTGTGCGAACCTTGCCCGGGAATTCACGGATCCATGTGTCGTACTCCGAGCCCTTATCGTATCCGCCGCCGATCAGGATCGTCTTGCGGTCCATGGCGCGAACGGCCTGGATAGATGCGTCGGGGTTGGTTCCCTTGGAGTCGTTGTAATACACAACGCCGTTCTTCGTCGCCGTGTACTCGATGCGGTGCGCCACTGCGACAAATGTGCGAAGCGCCTCGCGAATGCGGTCCATCGGCACGGACAGCGCGATGCCTGCTGCGATCGCAGCCATTGCATTTTCATAATTGTGCCGGCCGATGATATTCATCTCATGAACGTCGATCACCTCGGTCTCGTTCATGCCGTCGTTGTAGCAGATCTTGTCACCGCGCAGATACAGACCGCGTTTTAAGACGCGCCCCGAGGAGAACCACAGGATCTTCGTCTGCAGGTTTGCGCTCATGGCGCGAAGCCGCTCGTCCTCATAGTTGAGCACGCACACCTCCGAGGGCGTCTGGTTGCGGGCGATGTTGAACTTCGCCTCCGCATAGGCCTCCATCGTGTGATGGCGGTTCAGATGGTCAGGCGTGATATTTAAGATCACGGAAACGTTCGGATGGAATTCCTCGATGGACTCGAGCTGGAAGCTGCTCATCTCCGCAACGGTCACGCCGTCGTCGGTGGTCTGCTTCACGATCTCCGTGTACGGGATACCGATATTGCCGGCAACCTCAACGTTGGCAAACGCCTGCTTCATGATCTCACCGGTCAGTGCCGTCGTGGTTGTCTTGCCGTTTGTTCCGGTCACAGCCACCAGTTTGCCGCGGCTGTAGCGGTATGCAAGCTCCACCTCACCCCAGATCGGGATGTTGTTGCCGCGGAGCCGCTGCACCATGGGAAGATCGGTCGGAACGCCGGGACTGATGACGACGAGATCGGTCCGCTCGTACAGTTCCTCCGGAAAATCCCCGAGGATGATCTCCCCGGAAAATGCTGCCGAGAGTTTGGAGCGAAGGTCGTCTTCCGGCTTTGCCGGATCGGCGTCATAGAGGACAAGTTTTGACTCCGAAGCCTCCTCCGTCAGAAGGTTGCAGGCGGCGATACCGCTCTTGCCCGCTCCGATGATCAAAATATTTCTGCCGATTTCCATACCGAAAATCCTCTCTTTCGTACTGTTCTTACTCTGTCTTGCCGGACGACTGGGTGTTCTCGTCGCTGGTTTCCAGGTTCTCGAGATCCGGAACACCGCCCTCGTTCACTTCATCGTCCTCGATGATGCCGGTGTACTCCACACCGTATTTGATGTCGCCGGCGGGATACACGTGCAGATACGGAAGAATGTCACCGAGGATCTTGCTCGTCATCTCCGTTGCCGGACGGCTGCTGTTGTACAATTTTGCGTCGTCGACCTCGTCGACCACCACGTAGATGATATACTGCGGATTGTTCGCAGGAACGCTTCCGATAAAGGAAACAACATACTTGTAATCCTTGCGGGGAAGTTTCTGTGCCGTCCCGGTCTTACCTCCCACGAGATACCCCTCCACCTTGGCGGGCGTCGCCGTACCGGCCTTGACGGTCATGTACGTCGCATTGCGCATGAACTCGCTGGTCTCGGCGCTCACGGTCTTTCGCACCAGAAGGTTGGACGCGTCGTAGACGGTCGCGCCCTCGGCGTTTAAGATCTGGCGCACAACATGGGGCTGGTAATAGTATCCGCCGTTGACAACGGAGGCATACGCCGCCGCCATCTGCGTCATGGTCACGTTAAAGCCCTGACCGAAACTTAAGGTCGCGAGCTCCACATCATTGATCTTCGTCTCATCCATCAAAACGCCGACCGCCTCGCCGGGAAGGTCGATTCCCGTCTTGCTTCCCAGGCCGAAATGCGTCTGATAATAGCGGAACACGCTCTTTCCGAGCTTTCCTGCAATGTCGATCAACGCCATGTTGCAGGATTTCATCAGCGCTTCGGTCAGCGTGATGGTTCCGTGGGAACTGTAACAGGGAACCTTGATCCCGTGGATCGTCACCGTCTTGTGGCATGCGTAGGTGGAATCCTGCGTGATCGCATTTTCCTCCAGAGCCGCTGCGACGGTAAGGCACTTGAAGGTGGAACCGGGCTCATAGGTATCGCTGATGCAGAAATTGCGCCACATCTTGTTGAGTGCCGCCAGTTTCTCCTCCGAGGTCCGCTCCACCGGCTCCCCGTTCTCGTCCAGAAGCTCCGGGAGCTCCCGAGGGTTGTTCAGGTCGTATCCTGCATTCGATGCCATTGCGACGATCTCGCCGTTGTTTGCGTCCATCACGATGACGCCGACATTTTTCACTTTATAGGTATTCAGAAGCTCCGCGATGCGGTTCTCAACCTTCTGCTGCACGAAGACATCGATCGTGGAGACGATGGTGTTTCCGGGCACCGCTTCCCAGGTGTTGGTGATCAGATTGAGGTCGCTGTCGTAGTAGCCGGCCACACGGCCGTCCGTACCATTCAGGTAGGAGTTGTACTGCTGCTCGATGCCCCAGGTGCCGACGTTGCCCTCGTTGACAAAGCCGATGACATGGGACGCGAGACTCTTATAGGGGTACGACCGCTCGTACTCCGTCTCAAACCACACGCCCTTGATGAACTTGTGGTCTTCCGTGTCCGTGTTGACCTGCAGGCGCTTGAACTCCGCGATACTCTCGTAGGGCTGTTTGCGATAGAGCACGTAGTAGTTGCTGTTCTTCTGCTCCATCGCTTTGTCAAATTCCTCCTGCGTCGTGCCGAACGCCTTCTGCAGCGCGGCAAACGTGTACTTCATGTAGGAGTCCTTCGACTTGATGACCTTCGGGTCCAGGATGACGTTGTAGGTCTTCGTGCTGACCGCCAGCTCCGTTCCGTTTCGGTCCGTGATGGTGCCGCGCTGGAACGGGATGGTGGCGCCCACCGAGGAGTTGTAGCCCTGGTCCTGGATCGCATTCTGATACCGGGAGCCCATCTTGTGCTGCCAGTAGGCGATCCTGCCAATCAAAACAAGCAGGAACGCGACCATTACGCCCATCACGAGCAAAACCCGAGCCTGATGGTTCGGGGTCGTGAAAATATTACGTATGCTGACTCGCTTCCTGCTCATGGGACTTCTCCGTTACGGTTCGTAACACGCACGTCAAGGAGCAACACGAAAAATGCTGCTCCTTGCCGGGTGAATCTGCTCTTATCTCATAATCTTGCCGAGGATCCGCTCTAACACCGACTCCTCCGGTTTCTCCTCTTCGGCTACCGGCGAATACTGCCGTACATAGCCCTCACCCCGATATGCAAATGCCACGATCTCATTGTCGCGCGGATACACCATGCCGTACTGTCCGACAGCAACCTCGTACACATGATTGATGTCGACGCTGGAGGCGATGGCCTGCTCCGCCTCGTCGTTGGTGCGGGTCAGGTTCGCGTACTCGTTGGTGAGCGCCGTGATCTCGCGATCAAGCTCGTTGGTCTTCGCATGTACATTGGCAAACACCACTGCATTATACAGGATAATTGCCAAACAGGCAAGCATAACCGTGCAAGCCCAGAATCCCATACTCTTTCGAATGCCGATCAAAGGCGCGCTCTGGGAAGCGGTACGGCGCTTGCGCGCGGGCCGCGTCTCGACTTCCGGACGATACGCGGGCTCGGCCTGTGCTCTCGCAAGGTTGTCCGTCACGTAACCGGAACGTCGTAACATGTCTTTTGTCGCCTTCTGATTTTTCGTTGCCTTCATTTTTGATACCCCGTTGCGGTTTTCGCGCAGGATTTTCATGTTCCTGCTTCCGCTCTCTCCTCATTACGCTCGAAGATCCGCAGTTTCGCGCTCTTCGATCTCGAATTTTTCCTCTGCTCTTCCTCCGAGGGAAGAATCGGCTTTTTCGTGATCACCGTTCCCAGCGATCTCCTGCCGCACATGCACACCGGAAGTCCCGGCGGACAGATGCACGGCGATTCGTTTCTCCGGAAGTTCTGCTTCACGATCCGGTCCTCCAGGGAGTGGAATGTGATGACGCAGATCCTTCCGCCGGGAGCCAGCCTCCGGATCATCCCGTCCAAGGAGTTCGTGAGCACCGTAAGTTCCCGGTTTAATTCGATGCGGATTGCCTGAAAGGTTTTCTTGGCGGGATGTCCTGCCCCGGCCCTCACTTTGGCCGGGATCGCCGCCTTGATCACTTCGGCAAGCTCGCCCGTGGTCCGGATCGGATGTTCCTCCCTCACCCGCACGATGTGCTTGGCGATGTTGTTTGCGAAGGAATCCTCTCCGTATTCCCGGATGATCCGCGCCAGCTCGGCCTGCGGATATCCGTTCACGATGTCCGCCGCGGTTCGCTCCCCGCGATCGTCCATCCGCATGTCAAGGGGTGCATCCTCCATGTAGGAAAACCCCCTCTCTGCCGTATCTAATTGGTAGGAGGAAACCCCCAGATCAAGCAAAATGCCGTGCACCTGCCTGATCTGAAGGTTGTCTATAATGTCTGTAAAATTCTCGTAATTGCTGCGTACGATGGTCACCCGGTCTTCGTACGGTGCCAGTCGCTTTGTCGCCGCCGCAATCGCATCTCCATCCTGATCGATCCCCACCAGCCGTCCCGTCGTCAGGCGGCTTGCAATCTCGAAGGAGTGTCCCGCGCCTCCGAGGGTTCCGTCCACATAGATTCCGTCCGGCCGGATGGCAAGTCCTTCGATCGTCTCCCGAAGGAGAACGGATGTATGTCTGAACTCCTCCATGGCTTCCCTCCGTTTCCGCTACAGGCGGATGCCGTAGGTCGCCGCCGTCGAGGCAATTTCGTGAATCGATACGTTCTTTCCGATGTTGTCCCACTCATCCTTCGGAAATACCTTGATCTTGTCGAGTGCGCCGACGGAAACCACATCCTTCGTGATTCCGACCTCCTCGCGCAGTTCCTGCGGCAGGATCACTCTTCCCTGCTTGTCCATCTCGACGAACTCGGAGTTTGCGGAGAGGAACGTCAAAAGCCGTCTGCCGTCTTCCGTGCCCGGAAGATTCTGGTCCAGCTTCTCCAACAGCTTTTCCCACTCATCCATCGGATAAAGATTCAGACAACGATCAACACCAAGCGCTACGACGAACTGTTCCCCGAGTTTCTCGCGAAACTTTACGGGAACAATCACACGGCCCTTGGCATCAATGCTGTGAATCTGCTTTCCGTTGAAGTAGTTCAGCATGGAATTCTCCACTTTCCACCACATATTGGTCAAATATGGTCAAACATGGTACTTTTCACCACTTGATTGGATTATAAAGCAGTTTTTTTCAAAATGCAACAGGGAAAAGGCATTCTTTTGGGCGAAATTTCACTTTTTTTTCACTTTTTGAGCAAAAAAATAGACATTCCTTGCATTTTCAAACAAATGTTCGAGAACAAGTGTTCGAATATGCAAAGAATGTCCCGTGATCGGACGTTATTCGGTTATCCTTCGAAAATTCAGAACAGCGACGCGATTCCTGCGGCCAGAAGCGACATTACCCAAGCCACGGCACACTGCTCCAGAACGATGACGGCAGCCCATTTGCGCCCGAGCTCTCTGCGAATGGATGCCACCGCCGCGATGCAGGGCGTGTACAAAAGGCAGAACACCAGAAGCGAAACCGCTGTCGCGGGAGACATCACCGCGGTAACCGCCGCCGCGCTTCCGTAGAGGATCGTGAAGGTGGACACCACACTCTCCTTGGCGATGAAGCCGGTGATCAATGCCGTCACAACTCTCCACTCACCGAAGCCGTGCAGAGCGAACACCGGCGCCATCACGCTGGCGAGTCCGGCCAGCATGCTGTCGTGGGAGTCTTCCACAATGTTGAGACCGAAGTCAAAGGTCTGTAAGAACCATACTAAAAGGCAGGCAAGGAAAATGATCGTGAATGCGCGCTGCAGGAAATCCTTCGCTTTGTCCCAGAGAAGCATTCCCGTGCTCCGAAGTCCCGGAAGCCGGTAGTTCGGAAGCTCCATGACAAACGGAACCGCCTCGCCGCGGAAGAACGTCGCCTTCGTCGCAAGCGCGACCAGGATCGCCGTGAGGATTCCCAGAAGGTACAGCCCTACCATCACCAGCCCGCTGTAACGCGGGAAAAATGCATGCGCAAAGAATCCGTAGATCGGAAGCTTTGCGGTACAGCTCATAAAGGGCGTGAGCAGGATGGTCATTTTGCGATCCCGCTCACTGGGAAGCGTGCGTGACGCCATGACGCCGGGCACGGTGCAGCCGAAGCCGATCAGCATCGGCACGATGCTCCGGCCGGACAGACCGATCTTTCGCAACAGCTTGTCCATCACAAACGCGACGCGGGCCATGTAGCCGCTGTCCTCGAGGACGGACAGAAAGAAAAACAGAACAACGATGATCGGAACAAAGGTGATGACGCTTCCGACGCCGCCGAAAATTCCGTCGATGACCAGCGAGCGGATCACCGGCGTGACGTTTACTGCGGTCAGTCCCCGCTCGGTGACAACCTGCAGCTTTTCGATGCCCGTCTCAAGAAGGCCCTGCAGCCACGCTCCGATCACGTTAAATGTCAAGAAGAAAGTGAGCGCCATGATGGCGATAAACACCGGGATGGCCGTGAAGCGACCGGTAAGGACACGGTCGATCTGACGGCTTCTGCGGTGCTCCTTGCTCTCGTGCGGCTTGACAACCGTCTCGTCGCAGATGCCGCGGATGAACGAGTAGCGCATGTCCGCGATGGCGGCCGCGCGGTCCATGCCGCGCTCCTGCTCCATGTTGACGATCATGTGCTCGACGGTTTCCTTCTCGTTCTCATCGAGCTCCAGGGCATCCATCACCAGCCGGTCTCCCTCTGCGAGCTTGCTCGCGGCGAAACGCACGGGAATTCCCGCCGCCTCCGCGTGATCCTCGATAAAGTGCATGATTCCGTGCAGACAGCGGTGTACCGCACCACCGTTTTCGTCGCGGTCGCAGAAATCGGTGCGGCCCGGACGCTCCTGGTATTTGGCGACGTGGATGCAGTGCTTGATCAGCTCGTCGACGCCCTCATTTTTCGCGGCTGCAATGGGAACCACCGGAATGCCTAAGAGCGACTCCATCTTGTTGATGCGGATCGTGCCGCCGTTGCCGCGAACCTCGTCCATCATGTTCAACGCCAAAACGATGGGCACGTTCAGTTCCATCAGCTGCAGCGTCAGATAGAGGTTGCGCTCGATGTTCGTCGCATCCACGATATTGATGATACAGGTGGGTTTTTCCTTGAGAATGAACTCCCGGGAAACGATCTCCTCCGAAGTGTACGGAGAGAGGGAATAGATGCCCGGCAGATCCGTCACCGACGTCTCCGGGTAGCCGCGGATCTCTCCGCTCACGCGGTCGACGGTCACGCCCGGAAAATTCCCGACGTGACGGTTCGCGCCGGTCAGTTGATTGAACAATGTGGTCTTGCCGCAGTTCTGGTTGCCCGCCAATGCAAAGGTGAGCACGGTGCCCTTCGGCACCGGATTCTCGTCCGCCTTGACGTGGTATTTGCCCTCCTCGCCGAGACCCGGGTGGTCCGGAACCATCGGTGGCTCCTTGCGGCTTCTTCTGCGCTCCCCGTCCTGCGTGCCTTCCTCGCGGTCCGCAGCCTCCAGGGGCTCGACCGTGATGTTTGCCGCATCGCTTCTTCGAAGCGTCAGCTCATATCCGCGCACGGTGATCTCCAGCGGGTCTCCCATCGGCGCAAACTGTTTTAAGGTAATCGTCTCACCGGGCAGAAGGCCCATGTCCAGCATGTGCTGCCGCAAAGCGCCTTCCCCGCCGAGCGCCTTGATCACGGCGCTCTGTCCGATTTTGAGATCCTGAAGTGTTATCATACGTGCCTTCTTATTCGGAAAATGAAATCCTGAGATCCTTATTTGCCGCTTTCCCCGTCGTCGGTCTTCACCTCCGCCGGCTTCTTTGCGGCTGCATTTTTCTTATAAAGATATACGTAAGCGATGGCGCTGCCCACGACGAGAATACCGCTCAAAAGCTGCGAAACCGCGATCGGCGTGTTTAAGAAGAACAGCTGGTCCGTGCGGAGTCCCTCGATCCAGAAGCGGCCGAGGCCGTAACCGAAGAGGTATAAAAGCAGGATCTCGCCCTGGAACTTCTTGTGCTTCGAGCGGAACCACAAAAAGATCAGCAGCACAAAATTCCAGACGGACTCATACAGGAAGGTCGGATGGACGCTGATGTATTTGGCGCCGCCCATCTCGACGATGTTGTTGCGGATCTCCATGATGTTCGCCAGAGCCTTCGGCTTGCCGGCGTAGATGCTCTCCACCAGTTTCTCGCTGGTGCCGGGCTGGAAGTACGTGGACACCTCGCGGGTATCCACCAGCATTGCAAAGGGTCCGTTGGTATAGGTACCGAAGCACTCCCGGTTAAAGAAGTTGCCCCAGCGGCCGATGACCTGGCCGGTCAGAAGTCCCAAGATCGCCGTGTCCAGAAACAAAAGGCGCGGCAGCTTGCGGATCTTCGTGAAGACCACCGCCGTCAGGATACCGCCGATGACGCCGCCGTAGATGGCGAGGCCGCCGGCGCGGATGTTGAACACCGACACCGGGTTGTCCTCGAACTCCTTCCAGTTGAACACAACGTAATAGATGCGCGCGCAGATGACGGAGATGATCACCGCGATCATGGTGAAATCAAGATAATGCTCGGGGTTCTGGCCCGTCTTCTTCGCCATGCGGTCCGCCACAAGGTAGCCGATGATCATGCCGAGGCCGATCACGACGCCATAGTACATGACCTTCAGGCCGAATACCGAAAAGTAGCTTCCGATCTTTTTGAGCGTGATGCCCAGATTCGGGAAAATGATGTCCGTCTTGGTCTCCTCGAGGAATGCCAGAAGGTTTCCCATATCGCACCTCCGATAAATTTATACGTTAAAGCGGAACAGAATGACGTCTCCGTCCTTGACTACATATTCCTTTCCCTCGGAGCGAACGAGACCTTTCTCCTTCGCCTGCAGCATGCCGCCGCAGCCCACGAGGTCGTCGTACGCCACCACCTCGGCACGGATGAAGCCGCGTTCGAAGTCGGTGTGGATCTTGCCTGCCGCCTGCGGAGCCTTCATTCCGCGGGTGATGGTCCAGGCTCTCGTCTCATCGGGACCGGTAGTGAGGAAACTGATCAGTCCCAGCAGATGGTAGCTTGCGCGGATCAGCTTTTCGAGGCCGGCCTCCTCAAGGCCCATCTCCGTAAGGAACTCCTTGCGCTCATCCTCCTCGAGCTCGGAGATCTCCTCCTCGAGTCTCGCGCAGATGACAAATACCTCGGAGCCCTCCTCCTTCGCAAACTCACGGACTCTCGCCACATACTCATTGTTCGCGCCGTCGTCCGCGATGTCGTCATCGGAAACGTTGGCGGCATAGATGACGGGCTTTCTCGTCAAAAACGAATAGCCGCGAAGCCATCCGATCTCATCCTCGTCGTCGGTCTCGTAGGCGGAAGCCTTCTGACCGTTCTCCAGAAGTTCCTTGATCTTTTTGAGCATCTCCAGCTCCTTGGCCTGGGCCTTGTCGTAGCTGGCACCCTTGGAAACGCGGGCGATCCGGCGCTCCACGGTCTCAAGGTCGGCAAATACAAGCTCAAGGTTGATGGTCTCGATATCGCGGATCGGATCTACCGAGCCGTCCACGTGAATGATGTTCCCATCCTCAAAGCAGCGAACCACGTGTACAATAGCGTCCGTCTCGCGGATGTGGGACAAAAACTGGTTGCCGAGACCCTCGCCCTTGCTGGCGCCCTTCACGAGGCCCGCAATGTCCACGAACTCCACAACCGCCGGGATGGTCCGCTTGGACTGGTACATGTCCGTCAACACCTGAAGACGGGAATCCGGCACGGTAACGACACCCACGTTGGGGTCGATGGTGCAGAACGGATAGTTTGCGGACTCTGCGCCCGCCTTGGTCAAAGAATTGAAAAGGGTGCTCTTCCCCACATTGGGAAGGCCCACGATACCGAGTTTCATATTGTCATACTCCTTTGTCGCTTCCTGCGACCGTGTGCTTTCACACAGCCCATGATACATTAGCACAAACCGTGGGATTTTTCAAGGAAATCAAGAAAATCCGCAGAAGAGTCGCCTCCTCTGCGGAACCGTTATTTTTCTTCGTCGGAAAGGATCGTGAGAAACTTCCGCGTATTTTCCGCGATGTCTCCGCGGAATACGGCGCTGCCCGCAACGATCGTGTCCGCTCCCGCCGCAAGCACCTTCGCAACATTGTCGAGATTGATGCCGCCGTCCACCTCAAGTCTCGGGACACCCTCGCCCCGCTCGCGTCCGAGCACATCCCGGTACAACTCGCGGACTTCGTGAAGCTTGTCGTACGTGCCCTCCATGAACTCCTGACCGCCGAAGCCGGGGTTGACGGACATGATCAGCACCAGGTCGAGCATCTTCACATAGGGTCTCAGCACCGACACCGGAGTCTCCGGACGGATGGACATTCCCACCTTCACGCCGGCTGCACGGTACGCCCGAAGGGTTCCCGCAACGTCGCTGCAGGCCTCAAAGTGAATCGTGACCAGATCGGCCCCGCTCTCCTTAAACTCCTTCACGTAACGAACCGGCTCGCGGATCATCAGGTGAACATCTAAAAACATGTCGGTCTCCTTGCGGATGGACGCAAGCACCGGCATTCCGAAGCTGATGCTCGGGACGAAAAGCCCGTCCATCACGTCGAAATGAAGCGCGTGCGCGCCGCATGCCCGGACAATCTTGATCTGCTCGCCGAGTCGATTGAAATCCGCCGCAAGAATGGACGGTGACAACCAGTTCATAATCTATTGCTCCTCATGTTTCGGCTTCCGCGAATAGATGATCCGCGCGCCGGAAATCTCATCGTACAACAAAAGATAGCTCTCGTAGCGCTCCCGCGCAATTTCCCCGTCCTCCACCGCCTGCTTGACGGCGCATTCGGGCTCCTTCAAGTGCCTGCAGTCCGGATAGCGGCACTGCTCCGCCGCCTTTGTAAACTCCGGAAAATACCCCGCCAGCTCCTCCGGTTTCACCTCCGGAAGATAGAGCGAGCTGAATCCCGGCGTATCGCACAGATACGTCCCCTCCTCGACGAAGAAGAGCTGTGTGTGCCGTGTGGTCTGCTTGCCCCTGCGGATCTTCTCGCTGAGCTCGCCGACCTCCATGTTAGCCTTCGGCTGCATCACGTTCATGATCGTGGATTTGCCGACGCCCGAGGGCCCGGCAAGCACGGTTGTCCTCCCGTGAAGCGCACTCTTAAGTTCGCAAAGCGTGGACGGATCGCTGGCCTGCGTGACGAATATCCTCGCCCCGCAGCCACGGTACATGTTCGTAAGCCGCGCGATCTCTCCGTCCTCCGCGAGGTCGGTCTTATTGAAACACACCAGTACCGGCACATTCTGCCGCGCCATCAGGATCAGGAAGCGGTCGAGAAGATTCGGATGGAACTCCGGATCCCGCACCGCGCACACGATGAGCGCCTGGTCCACGTTTGCGATTGCCGGCCGGACCAGTTCGTTGCGCCTCTTCAGAATTCGCAAAATGTGTCCCGAACCGTCTTCGGCAAGCGCCAGCTCGACGTTGTCACCGATCAAAGGCCGCGTCTTAAGATACCGCAGATTGCCTCTCGCACTGCAGTCCACAACACCCAGGCCCTCGACGTAGACTTCGTAAACGCCTCCTACGCCCTTGATGATCTTACCGGTATGGTTCGTATTCGGTTTCTTCACTCCGCCGGTCATGCTCCTTCGTTGCCCGCACCGTTTTCGCCGGAATTATCGGCGGGCACCGGTGTCGGCGAGTTGGTCGGAGTCGGCTCCGGCGACGGCGACGGTGACGGCGTAGGCGTTGCCGTCGGCTCCGGTCCGTCACTGATGGTCAGGACGACAACCGAATCCCTGGGAACCTTCGCTCCGCCTGCCGCAGGCTCCTGGGAAATGACATCTCCCTTCTTCGCCGTGCTGCTGTAAACCTTCTTAGTACTGTACTTAAGTTTTGCCGACAGGATTGCTGCCATGGCGTCAACTTCGTTCTTGCCGACTACATTCGGGACCTCCGTCACCTTCGTGTTGCCGGAGTTCATGTAAACGATGATGGTGGAACCGGCCAGCAGCTTCTCTCCCGCCTTCGGCTCCGTCCGGATGACAAGGTTGTCATCCACCTCGTCGCTCTCGATCCACTCGAGGCGGATCGCAAGCTTGCTGCCGATGGTGGAGCGGATCTGCTGCTCGGTATAACCCTTGTAGTTGCCGATGGTGATCTGCTCCTTGCCGATACTGAAGATCAGCTTGACGGAGTCACCCTCCAGAAGCGTGCTTCCGGGCTCGGGAATCTGTGCGATCACGGTGCCGGTCTCATAGTCGTCGCTGTACTGCGTCGAAGGCTCGTACTCGATCTGCAGATTCATATTGAAAGCCTTGAGCTTGTCAATTACCACATTGTAGTCCTGGCCCTTGTAGCTGGGCATGGTCATGGACTTGACCGGCTCGGTGGGCGTGGGCGTCGCTTCCATCGTGGGCGTTGCCGTCAAAACAAGACCGGAATTGCTCGGGAACAGCGACCAGCCGCCCTTTACGAGCTTGGAGATCGCATATACGGCACCGATGGCAACGGCAAGCACCATAAAGATACTCAGAAGAAGCATGATCTTCTCCATGTTTCCGCCCATCGTATCCAGATCCTCATCGTCCTCGTCCTCCGCCTCGGCACGGCGGCGCTTTGCCTCCGTGAAGGTCTTCGACGGCCGCTCCTCCTCGACATCGTCATCGTCGTCAAAGGAGTCGCTGTGTGCGGTTGCCGCGTGGATCTCACTCATCTCGCTGGCCGTAAAATTCTTCGTCGGCGAATCGTTGACCACCGGCGACATCTTAACGAAGTCCCCGGTCGGATTGACGATGGCCGCCTTCAGGTCGGCAATCAGCTCGGTCGTCGACATGTAGCGACGCTCGGGCTTCTTCTGCATACATTTTGCGATGATCTTCTCAAGGCTCGGGGTCACCTCCGGATTGATCTCCGAGAGGGGCGTCGCCTCGCCCTGGATATGAAGAAGCGCTACCGAAACGGCATTGTCTCCCGTGAAGGGAACACGACCGGCCAGCATCTCGTACATCGTGACACCTAAGGAATAAATGTCGCTTCGCTCGTCGCTGTAGCCGCCGCGCGCCTGCTCCGGAGAGAGGTAATGCACGGAACCGATATTCTGCGCCTCGTGGGTGGTGGTCGTGGTGGTCGCAGCACGTGCGATACCGAAGTCCGCCACCTTCACCTTGCCTTCCTTGGAAATGATAATGTTCTGCGGCTTGATGTCGCGATGAACCACGTGGTTCTGATGCGCCACATCGAGACCCTGCGCAATCTGAATGGCAATGCCCACCGCCTCTTTTAAGTCAAGACGGCCCTTGCGCTCGATAAACCGCTTGAGGGTGATACCCTCCACGTACTCCATCACGAAGTAATGGAGATCCCCCGCGTCGCCGACATCGTACACGCTGACGATGTTCGGATGCGTCAGACCGGCGCAGGACTGCGCCTCACCGCGGAATTTCGTCACGAAATTCTTATCCCCGGAAAATTCCGGCTTCAGAATTTTGATCGCCACATACCGGTTCAAGCGATGGCATTTAGCCTTGTACACGTCCGCCATTCCGCCCGAGCCGATTTTTTCCAGAATCTCATAGCGATCGCCGATAAACGTTCCCGGCTTGATCATACTCATAGATTACTCCCAACCTTTCCGGCATACCGAAGTGCCTTTAAATCTTCAACAGGACCAGCGTGATGTTATCCTTGCCGCCGTTTTCGTTGGCCATGTCCACCAACCGGTCCGCGATGTCTTCCACCTCATCATATTCGCTCACAAGTTTCAGGATCTCGCTCTCCTCCACCATATCCGAGAGACCGTCGCTGCACAAGAGAACGAAATCTCCCGAATGAACCGTCACCCGGAAGAAATCCGGGCTGACGACGCCCTGGGTGCTCAGCGCACGAAGGACGACATTTTTGTTTGGATGGAACCGGGCCTCTTCTCTTCGAATCTCCCCGTTCCGGACCATCTCCGCCACCAGCGAGTGGTCCTGCGTAATCTGCGTGATGCGCTCATTGATCAGATAGAGTCTGCTGTCCCCGATGTTCGAGACCAGCAGCACATTGTCCGCTTCCAGCGTCGCTGTCACGAACGTTGTCCCCATACCGTCAAGATCTCTTGCGTTCTTTGCCTTCGCGATCAAATCCTCGTTCGTCTGCCGGATCGCCTTCTCGATCGCCTGAATCGGCGTGCGCTCCTTACTGAAGCGGATCAATTCGGTGAACCGCTCCACGCAGAACCGCGCGGCAATATCGCCCGCGTTCTGTCCGCCCATGCCGTCAGCAACGATGTAAAGGTTGGGCAGAATACCGACCGACGTGTCGCTCACGAAGAACACATCCTGGTTCATGGACCGTTTCCGGCCCTTGTCCGTCTTACCGATCGCCCTCATACAATTTACACCTTCAACTCCTGTCTGCTCTCCTCGTAGTGCCGCCGCAGCTGACCGCATGCGGCATCGATATCCGAGCCGAGTTCTCTCCTAATAGTAACATGAATTCCTTCGTTTTCAAGCATTTTTTGAAATTGTAAA
>CACZRV010000142.1 GCA_902783725.1 uncultured Lachnospiraceae bacterium
AACATCTGTCTGAAAGCCAGACGACCGATACGTCCAAAACCATTGATAGCTACTTTTACTGCCATGATTTTGTTCCTCCTGTGAATTATATTTTTAGATTGTTTTAGGTTTCTAAAAATCCTAGACCATTGTACTGAAAGATTGTGAAAAATGCAAGTGCAATTTCGCATATTTTTCGCAGTATGGCATTTTACATAAAACGCATGGAAAATGCCGGAAAATTTTGTTCATTTGTACAGCGAACACCGTTCCCGGGGCAGTAAAAAAGCAGGTGCGGTTGCCCGTACCTGCCTGTTTTTCCGACTCGCAAGCCTTTTCTTAAGCCTCTTCGCTCTCCGCCGGCTCTCCGTTCTCGGCAGCTGCAAGCGCAGCCTCCCAATCCGGAACCGATGCGTCCGCTGCTTTCTCCGCGTCCGCTGCCTCCTCGTCCTTGCCGAGGATCTTCACCTTGCCTTCCCATACCTCCTGAACGGCGATGGACAAAGGCTTCTCGCACTTCGGCGTCACAAGCGGTGCGGAACCGTTGATGATCTGTCTCGCGCGCTTTGCCGTCGCGAGCACGATGGAATAACGACTGGTAACGGCGGGATCGCCCTCCTCCGCTCCGGAATTCACAACCGTAAGCAAATCTTTGTAAGACGGATGAATCATACTATTCTCTCCTTTTCGTCAAATGGAATACTTATTCGATATTCTGAATCTGTTCACGGATCTTTTCGATGTCCGTCTTCAGATTGATTGCTATGTCGGATACGATGAGGTCGTTGGCCTTCGACAGGATCGTGTTGGCCTCACGGTTCATCTCCTGAGCGATGAAATCCAGCTTGCGGCCCACATTGTCCGTGGCATCCAGCGTGTCTCTCATGCTCTTGCAGTGCGCGCGCAGACGAACGGTCTCCTCGTCGGTGCAGATTCGGTCCGCGTAGGATACGATCTCGGTAGCCAGCGCCTGGGGATCCACCTGTGTGTCGCCCATGACCTCCTGAACCTTCGCCAGCAGTTTTGCGCGGTATGCGGAAACGATCTCCGGGGAACGCGCGACGATCTCGTCAACGCCCGCTAAGATCGAGTCGAGCTTGGTCTCCACATCCTTGCGAAGCTCCGCTCCCTCGGTGGTTCTCGTCGCCACGAATCTCTCGCAGGCACCGCGAACGGCACGCTCCACGAAAGGCATCAGCGCATCCTCGTCCGGCTCGGCCTCCTCCGCGACCAATACGTCCTGCATTCTCGCAAGGCTCGTCACGGAAATATCCGAGGACAGCCCGAATTCCTCCGACATCTGCTTCATGTAGCGGATGTACTCCTCGGCAATGGCACGGTTGTACCGTACGCTCTCCGTACTGTCGGACTCCTCCTCGTAGTACAGATACATATCGATCTTACCGCGGGATGCATACTTCTTCACGATGTTGCGGATCGCCGTCTCAAAGAAGTTCAGCTTCTTCGGCAGCCGGATTCCTATCTCGCAATAGCGATGGTTGACCGACTTCATCTCGACCGTCAGTTTTCTTCCGTCTTCGTTCAGCTCAAAGCGGCCGAACCCCGTCATACTTCGGACCATGCGAATTCTCATCCTTTCCGTCCGCGCAGGCGATACGATCGCATACTACGTCACACTAACGATAAATTATAGCGTTGCTCCGCCGCCTTGTCAAGAACAACTTCACAGCCGGATACTGCATTTTCGGAAAATGCAGCCCTCCTACTCGATGCTCTTTAACGACTCCGCCATATCGACGGACTCCAGCCGCCGCACCATGACAAGATCCACCAGCACAGCGAACAGGAAGGTGTACAGAAAACTCATCCCGTAGCTCTTCCACTGTACCAGCGGGCGGAACGACACAAGGTCCACCTGGATCTTCGACATGACAAAGCGAAGAAGAAGCTTTCCTAAAGGAACGCCGCACAGAGCGCCGATCGCCGTCAGCATCAGATTCTCGCGGAAGACATAAAGACACGTCTCCAGGCTTCGGAACCCGAGCACCTTGATGGTGGCGATCTCACGGATCCGCTCCGTGATGGAGATGTTGGTCAGGTTGTATAAAACGATGCCTGCCAGAGCCGCCGCGCAGGCGATGACCAGGATGACGATCAGGTCCAGGCTCCCCAGCATGTTGAAAATTCTGGATTCAAACTCCGCGATGACGCTCACGGACTTGACACCGTCGGTCTTCTGCAGCCGGGCACCCACCTCGTACACGTCCGCGCCTTCCGCCGCAACCGCGATCACCGAGTCAAACACGGGCTGCGCGCCGAACACCTGCACGTAGGTATCCCGCGTCATGTACAGGCAGTTGCCCACATAGTTGAGGCAGATCCCGCCGATCGTTACCTTCGCATCGGGCTTGCCCTCGCGCCGGACGGTCACAATGTCCCCGGCCTTTAAGGACAGCTGGCGGGCGAATTTGTCGTTTACATAGCACTCTCCCGCCGGGGGCAGCGAAAGCTCGTTGCCGTCCGTGTCCGTCAGTGTCACAAAGGACGCAAACTCCTCCTCGTCCTTCGGCACATAGAGATATGTATCCTTCGACGTCTCGTCGGTCACGACCGTGATCGCGGCGTTCACCATCAAAGTATACCGCGCCAGGCAGTCGGCCGTGTCCTTCGCGAACTGCTCCTGGGCGCCGTCCTCAAGGTGCATCGAAAAATCATACCGCTCGATCTTTCCGTACTGCTCTCTTGTGATCGTCGTGATGGAGTCGCGGATGCCGTGGCCGGCGATCAATAACGCCATGCAGCCGGCGATTCCCGTGATCATCATGAAAAATCTACGGCGGTACCGGACAACGTTTCGTACCGACACTTTCGAGAGGAACGACAGCCGGTTCCAGAGGATCGGGATCCGCTCCAGAAGAATTCTCCGGCCGGACTTCGGCGACCGCGGGCGGATCAGCTCAGCTGGCACCTCCCGCATGGAGCGCGCGATGCTCACGATGGTCACACCCACCGGACAAAGCACGGCCACCGCCATGCAAAATGCAAACAGTCTCGGGTTCCACACGAAGACCAGATCGTCCGTGAACCCGTACATGATATCGTAAACCTTCCAGATGACCGAGGGAAACACCCTCGACCCGGCAAAGAAGCCGAGAACGCCGCCGATGACGGCTGCGCTTCCCGAGTAGATAACGTACTTCATCGAGATGTCCCATGCCGTGTATCCCAGAGCCTTCATGACGCCGATCTGGGTGCGCTGCTCCTCGATCATGCGGCTCATGGTCGTCATGCACACCAGCGCCGCCACCAGGATGAAAAATGCAGGGAACACCGTCGCGATACCCTCGACAATATGAGCGTCGTTATCAAAGCAAACGTAACCGATGTTGGTGTTGCGGTCAACGCAGTACTGCTGGTATTCCACGGTGTCGTACTCGTCGTACGGGTACTCGAAGCCGTCCGGCACAGCCATGCCGAACTCCGCGTATTTTGCGGCGACCTCCGCGCGCACACGCTCGCGAATCACGTTGGAGATGTGCTCCCTTCGCTGTCTGCAGAGCTGCTCGCACAAAGTCCCCATGGGCTTTTTCCTGCCTTCCAGCATTTCCTCATACGCATCGCTGTAGATCTTCTCCCCGTGGTTTGTGACCGCGTAGAGCGAGGTGTAAACGGCGCTGTCAAAGCCCTCCCGGGGGATGTACATAAACGCGTTCACGGTGCCGTCCAAAAGCTCGGTCGTGCCGCGCTCGTAGTTTAAGTACAGGGGCGAAAACACAAGTCCGACCACTGTATATTCGCGGTACGCCAGGAGAATTTCGGTCGAAAGTTCGTCCGCCTCCGCGGCCTCCCGTCCTTCCGAGGTGTACTCCTCCGCAACGCGGATCACGGTTCCCAGCCGGTCGGTTCCGTAGTTTCTCGCGTCGAGAACACACTCATCCGGCTTCTCCGGCATGCGCCCCTCGGCAAGTCGAACCTCGTTCACACCCTCCGTCAGGGAGTGCACCGCCATCACGCGGTCGTCACCATAGAGGCTGTCGCGGTAGATGACCATCTTCTGAATCTCGCCGTCCGCCGCAACCACGCCCGCGTCCTTTCGAAGCTCCGCAAGCTCCGCGTCCGTGAAACCGATGGTGGAGACGAACCGGTAGTCGAACATCTTAAGATCCGCAAGGTACTCGTCTGTTGTCGCGATCATGTCCGTCGTCGTATTCCGAAGCCCTGCGAAAAATCCCACTCCGAGCGCAATGATGGCCGCTATCGCGAGAAAGCGGCCGAAGCTTTGGCGGATTTCCCGCCATGTGGTTGTTCTCATTCCTCTCGTCATGGGTACCCTTCCGAAACTGCCGTCACCACTCAATCTGCTCGATGGGTGTCACGGTCTCGTTTTTGTACATATTCTTGATCCGGCCGCTGCCGACCTCGATCACACGGTCCGCCATCTTCGCAATCGCCTGATTGTGCGTGATGATCACCACCGTCATCTCATATTTCCGCGCGGTCTCTTCCAAAAGAGACAAAATAGCCTTGCCGGTCTTATAGTCGAGCGCTCCCGTCGGCTCGTCGCACAAAAGAAGCTTCGGCTTCTTCGCCAGCGCTCTCGCGATGGCAACACGCTGCTGCTCGCCTCCCGAGAGCTGCGCCGGAAAATTCTGCATCCGCTCCGCAAGCCCCACGGCCGTGAGAACGTCCGCCGCACCCAGCGACTCGTGACAGATCTGCGATGCGAGCTCCACATTTTCCAACGCGGTCAGATTCTGCACCAGGTTGTAAAACTGGAACACGAAGCCGATGTCTGCCCGTCGGTACTCCGTCAGCTGCTTTTTGTTATAGGCGGAAATCTCCTCGCCGTCCAGCCGCACGGTGCCGCCGCTTGCGGCGTCCATGCCTCCCAGGATATTGAGTATCGTTGTCTTGCCTGCGCCGGACGCGCCGACCACGACACAGATCTCGCCCTTCTCGATGTCAAAGGTGACGCCCGCGAGCGCCGGGATGGTGACCTCGCCGACGTGATACACCTTCGTCACGTCGCGGAATTCCACATAACTCATCGATTCTCCTTCTTCCGATCACGCGTTTACTTGCGGTAATACGAATCCACGATTCGGAACTGGTTTCTCAGCACATCGTGGTCCTTCTTGGTCTTGGCGTACTCGGTCCATTTTGTGACGTACGCCTCGAGCTTCTCCAGGTACTCCTTCTCCGTCGTCGCTCCCTCGGCCACCTGCGTAAGCCCCTTCTCCCAGCTTGCGGTAAGCTCGGGATTTAAGAGCGACCGGATGGACACGAACACGACGTAAAATACAAGCTCCCCGAGTTTTTTGGGGGTGATGACCTGGGTCTTTTTATTGAGATTTAAGTAATTGATCTTGATCAGTTTGTTCAGGATCTCGGCGCGGGTCGCACTGGTTCCGATGCCGCTGCCCTTGATCTGCGCGCGAAGCTCCTCATCCTCGATGAGCTGGCCTGCATTTTCCATCGCGAGGATCAGCGAACCCGACGTGTAGCGCTTCGGCGGCTTGGTCTCGCCCTCCCTGAGCTCATAACCGGCCACATCGATTATTGCGCCTGCCTTCAGAGCCTTGATGCGGTCGAATAATGCCGTGTCCAGAACCTCCTCGGGCTCATCCGCTGCGCCGTCGCCCTCCTTGTCCTCGTCCTTGCTCTTCTCCTTCTTGGCGTCCTTCGCGCCCTCGTCGGCGCCGGCTCTTCTCGCCTCGTCCGCACTGTACAAAGCAAGGTATCCGGGGTTCTCCAGCACCTTGAAACTGCTGAAGAAATGCTCCCCGCGAAGCGTCAGCTCCATCGAGATCTTCTGGTACTCCGCCGGCGGATAAAAGATTGCAAGGAACCGGCGAACGATGCGGTCGTACACCTTCTTCGCAAGGTCGTTGACCGACGCAAGCTCCGAAAGCCCCTCGCCTGTGGGAATGATGGCGTAGTGGTCGGTGATCTGCTTGTCGTTTACATACTTCGTCTTCGCGATCTTCTCGTAGAGTCCGAACTCCTTCACCTGCCGCACGTACGGAAGGTATGTGCTGTTTTTCGCGAGTCCGCCCAGATTCTTGGTAATCTCCTTGGCGACCGCCGTGGAGAGCACGCGCGCATCGGTTCTCGGGTAGGTCACGAGCTTTCGCTCGTACAAAAGCTGAACGATCTTGAGGGTCTCGTCGGGGCTTATCTTAAACAGCCGCGAGCACTCGTTCTGAAGCTCCGCCAGGTTGAACAGAAGCGGAGGATTTTTCTTCTCTTTCTTCTTTTCGATGCTCGCAAGGGTCGCCTGCAGGCATTCGGGATCCGAACTGTCGGGAATGTAGCGGTTGTCGACCTCCGGCATCGCTGCAGCGTCCGTTGCAGCGTCTGCAGTACTGCCTGCGCTGCTCTGCGCATTTTCCGACGCGGGAGCGGAAACGCCCTCCGCGGATGCGGCTGCCTCCGCCGGCGCCTTCACGCCGCCGAGCATCTCGATCAATGCCTCCGCGTCCTCTCTCTTGCGGAAGCCGTTCTCCTTATAAAGAAGCGGGGATTCAAAGTATTTGGAGCCCTTCACCGCGCGCCACTCGCCGTGGAACTGCTCGCCTCCCAGGGTATACGCACCCATCACGCGGTAAAACGGCGTCTTCACGAAATTGCGGATATCCTGCTCTCTTCGGACAACCATGCCGAGAACGCAGGTCATCACGCGCCCCACGGAGATCGCGCCGAGGCGCTCCACCTGCATGTGGCTCCGCAGAAGCGTTCCGTAATTGATGGTCAGCGCCCGCGAAAAATTAATTCCCATCAGATAGTCTTCCTTCGCCCGCAGATACGCGGCGTCGGAAAGATTGTCGTATGCGGACAGAGGCTTGGCCTCGCGGATGCCGCGGAGGATCTCCTCCTCGGTCTGCGAATCGATCCACACACGCCGCTTGTCCTTGGTGGCGGGCACCTTCGCCATCTGATCCACCAGACGATAAATATATTCTCCCTCGCGCCCCGAGTCGGTGCACACGTAGATGCGCTCCACGTCGTCGCGGTTTAAGAGTCCCTTTACGATATCAAACTGTTTCTTCACATTGCCGATGACTTCGTACTTCCAGGTCTTCGGCAGAAACGGCAGCGTCTCCGCCTTCCACTGCTTGAGGGCAGGATCGTACGCTTCCGGATAGCTCATCGTGATCAGATGTCCCACACACCACGTCACCACGCTTCCGTCACTCTCCAGGTAGCCGTCCTTGCGCGAAAAATTCTCCTTCAACGCCTTGGCGAACTCCTGTGCGACGCTCGGTTTTTCTGCAATATACAGATTCTTCATAACAGTCCTTTCCCTTCCTCCGAGTGTCCCTATTGTACCACAGCACACCCCGCAAAGCAACCACGGACGGAATGTTTCCGCCCTCCCGCTCCCCCGGGCAGGAAACAAAAAAGCCGCCCTCCGGAAGGATGGCGGCTCTGTGTCATTTGCAAATGTATTGCTTACTCGTACAGCGGATACTTGTCGGTCAGACCCTTGACGATGGCGTAAGCCTCGGCCTTCTTGGCCTCGTCGCCCGGGTTCTTGATCACAAGGGCAATGGCCTCGGCAATCTTGTCCATGTCGGCCTCGTTCATGCCGCGGGACGTAACTGCTGCCGTTCCCAAACGGATACCGCTGGTGACAAACGGCGAAGCGGGATCGTTGGGGATTGTGTTCTTGTTGCAGGTGATGTGAACCTCATCGAGGAGCTTCTCGGCATCCTTTCCGGTGATGTTCATGTTGATGAGATCAACAAGC
>CACZRV010000143.1 GCA_902783725.1 uncultured Lachnospiraceae bacterium
ACAGGCAGATCCCGCTACCGATTCGAGAGCGGTACCGATTTATCAGACAGCAGCTTACGTCTTCCACAATGCAAAGCACGCAGCAGATCGCTTCGGTCTTGCGGATGCCGGCAACATCTACGGTCGTCTGACGAACACGACCCAGGGTGTTCTGGAGGAGAGAGTGGCAGCACTCGAGGGCGGCAGCGCCGCTTTGGCAGTGGCCTCCGGTGCAGCAGCGATCGCTTACACGATCGAGGCACTCGCAGCCGACGGCGGCCACATCGTAGCACAGAAGACGATCTACGGCGGAACCTACAACCTTCTGGAGCACACGCTTCCGCTTTATAACATCACCGCAACCTTCGTTGACACGAGAAACCTGAAGGAAGTTGAGGATGCCATTCAGGACAACACGAGAGCGATCTTCCTTGAGACTCTCGGCAACCCCGGCAGCGACCTTCCGGATGTGGACGCCATCGCAGCTATCGCAAAGCGCCACGGACTTCCGCTGGTGGTTGACAACACCTTCGGTACTCCGTACCTGTTCCGTCCGATCGAGCACGGCGCTGACATCGTGGTTCACTCCGCGACGAAGTTCCTGGGCGGCCACGGCACGACCCTCGGCGGTATCATCGTTGAAGCCGGCAAGTTCGACTGGAAGGCAAGCGGAAAATACCCGAATATCGCTGCTCCGAACCCGAGCTACCACGGCGTATCGTTCTATGATGTCGTAGGACCGGCTGCATTTGTCACCTACATCCGCGCGATCCTTCTGCGCGACACCGGCGCAAGCATCTCCCCGTTCAACGCATTCCTTCTTCTGCAGGGAATCGAGACCTTGTCTCTCCGCGTAGAGCGTCATGCGGAAAATACAAAGAAGATCGTGGAGTACTTAAGCCATCATCCGCAGGTTGTCAAGGTGAACCATCCGTCGGTTCCGGATCATCCGGATCACGCGCTGTATCAGAAGTATTTTCCGAACGGCGGCGGCTCCATCTTCACCTTCGATATCCGCGGCGGACAGAGGGAGGCGTGGGCATTTATCGACGGCCTTAAGATCTTCTCGCTGCTTGCAAACGTTGCCGACGTGAAGAGCCTTGTCATTCATCCGGCTTCTACGACGCACTCGCAGCTTTCCGACGAGGAGCTTGCGGACACCGGCATCGGTCGCAACACCATCCGCCTCTCCATCGGTACGGAGCATGTGGACGACCTGATCGCCGACCTTGACAACGGCTTCGCCGCAGCTGCCCGCGCATAAAGCCAGAGCGCCGCAGGACGGTGCAGATTGGATTTGACGGCGGGCCGCGTTCGCGGTACAATGTCAGGAGAGTTGATTATTTTTATATACTACAAGAATAAAAACAGGGTAAACAGAGTACGCACGATTCGTGCGGTCGAATACATAGGAGGATAATTATCATGGCTAACATTTACAAGGGAACTTTGGGATTGATCGGCAATACGCCGCTGGTTGAGGTTACGAACATCGAGAAGAAGTTCGATCTGAAGGCTACGCTTTTGGTGAAGCTTGAGTACTTCAATCCGGCCGGAAGCGTGAAGGATCGCATCGCGAAGGCGATGATCGAGGACGCCGAGGCGAAGGGACAGCTGCATGAGGGCAGCGTCATCATCGAGCCTACGTCCGGCAACACCGGTATCGGTCTTGCGGCAATCGCTGCAGCCAAGGGCTATCGCATCATTCTGACGATGCCCGAGACCATGAGCGTTGAGCGCAGAAACATCCTGAAGGCATACGGCGCTGAGATCGTTCTCACCGAGGGTGCAAAGGGTATGAAGGGTGCCATCGCAAAGGCGGACGAGCTGGCAGCGGAGATTCCGAACAGCTTCATCCCCGGACAGTTTGTGAACCCGGCGAACCCCGCGATCCACAGAGCAACCACCGGTCCCGAGATCTGGAAGGACACGGACGGCAACGTTGACATCTTCATCGCAGGCGTAGGCACGGGCGGTACCGTGACCGGTACCGGCGAGTATCTCAAGTCCCAGAAGCCGGACGTTCGCGTCGTAGCGGTTGAGCCCGCTTCCTCGCCCGTTCTCTCCGAAGGCCACGGCGGCCCTCACAAGATTCAGGGTATCGGCGCAGGCTTCGTTCCGGATGTATTGAACACCGAGGTGTACGACGAGGTATTCCCGGTTGTCAACGAGGATGCATTTGCGGCAGCCAAGCTGTTGGCCAAGACCGAGGGTATCTCGGTAGGTATCTCCTCCGGTGCGGCACTTCACGGTGCCATCGAGCTTGCAAAGCGCCCGGAAAATGCAGGCAAAACGATCGTAGCGCTTCTTCCCGACAGCGGCGACCGCTACTATTCGACAGCTCTGTTCACCGAGTAATTACAGTTGTTCATTGAATATCATACCTGGCCGGCCGGGGAGGTTTCCTCCCCGGCTTGTCATTTTCCGAAAAATGTACTTGCAAATTCCCATGTGACGGAGTAAACTCCATTTTGTTTGTGCCGGGATGACCGGCGGCCTGCGGGCGTTCGTACGTCCGTTATACAGAACAGGAGTCATTACATGAAAGTATTTCAACCGAAGATTACAACCGCGCTCCGCGGATACACGAAAGAACAGGTGATCAAGGACATTGTTGCCGGTATCATCGTTGCCATCATCGCGCTGCCGCTGTCCATTGCACTGGCCATTGCATCCGGCGTGGGACCGGAGCAGGGCCTTTACACCGCCATTGTCGCCGGCTTCATCATCGCGGCCCTCGGCGGAAGCCGTGTCAACATCTCTGGACCGACGGCGGCATTTGCCACCATCGTCGCGGGCATTGTGGCGACCTATCAGCTGAGCGGTCTCGTTCTCGCCACCATCATGGCCGGTATTCTTTTGATTCTGATGGGACTGTTCCGGTTCGGAGCCCTCATCAAA
>CACZRV010000144.1 GCA_902783725.1 uncultured Lachnospiraceae bacterium
ATCAGCTGATACTTCAAAGAACTGCTGCCGCAGTTAACAACCAATACTTTCATGTGTTTCCTCCGTTACTCAGTCATTTGCCTGCGCCTGAACAGCCGTGATGGCAACAACACCGACGATATCCTCGGCGATGCAGCCTCTGGAGAGGTCGTTGACCGGTGCTGCGATACCCTGCGTAACCGGGCCGTAAGCCTCAGCCTTCGCAAGACGCTGAACCAGCTTGTAACCGATGTTGCCGGCGTCGAGGTCGGGGAACACCAAAACGTTTGCCTGGCCTGCTACGTTGCTGCCCGGAGCCTTGGAAGCGCCCACGGAAGGAACAATAGCGGCGTCAGCCTGAAGCTCGCCGTCCAGAAGGATGTCGGGGCGAAGCTCCTTAGCGATCGCGGTAGCGGCCAAAACCTTGTCAACGTCAGCATGCTTTGCACTGCCCTTGGTGGAGTGGGAAAGCATTGCAACCTTCGCCTGCTTCTGAACCAGGAGCTCAAAGGACTCTGCGGAAGAGATTGCGATAGCCGCAAGCTTCTCCGGGTCGGGATTCTGCTCAAGACCGGAGTCAGCGAAGAGGAACGTGCCGTCCGCGCCGTACTCGCAGTTCGGAACTACCATCATGAAAAATGCGGAAACCAGCTTGGTGCCGGGCTTCGTCTTGATGATCTGCAGCGACGGACGAAGCGTGTTCGCGGTCGAGTGGCAAGCGCCGGATACAACACCGTCTGCCGCTCCCATCTTAACCATCATGCAGGCATAGTACATATAATCGGTCGTAAGAAGCTTCTTAGCCTCCTCGGGGGTCATACCCTTTGCCTGGCGAAGCTCAACAAGCTTGTCAATGTATGCGGGAAGCTCTGCCGCAGTGTTCGGATCGATGACCTTAGCGCCTGCTACGTCAAGACCCTTGCTGTTCGCCTCACACTCCTCGGGCGTACCCAAAACGATAACGTTTGCGATACCTTCCTTGAGAATGATCTCAACGGCCTCCCACGTTCTTCTGTCCATGGACTCGGGAAGAACGATCGTCTTCTTGTTCTGTTTTGCTCTCTCTTTGATGCTGTCAATAAATCCCATGACTACTGACTCCTTTCGTATCCTTTCATGCCACATTACGGCATTGTATTCCAAATAAATAATATACCACGATTTTTCGCTTCATACAAGCAATTTTTCGGCAAATAAATCCCGCCTTTCCCCGTCGCATTGCACAAAAAAAGTCCGGGGCTTTGGCACCCCGGACCTTCGGTTATTTCATTTTCCGCCAGGCATCAGAAAAGCTTCTTCAGCGAGCCGAGCGCATCGCCGGCCTTGTCAAGGGAAATCTTCGCCTTCACGCCTGAGATGATCTTGTCGACCGCTTCCGCCGGAACCTTGTCACCCGCAACCTTCTTCACCGTTGCGGCCGGATCCTTCTGAAACGCCTTCGTAAGGTCGCCGTCCTTCGTAATCTTATCAACGGCATCCTTTACCATAGCAGTAATATCCATTTTGTTATCCTCTCTTCTTCCGGTGCCCTTTTACAGGCGCACCTTCGTAAAATTCACCCGGTCAGGCGATCACTCTGCAGCCTCTTCCTCCGGAAGCTCGGACGTGCAGTGCGGGCAACGCGTTGCCTCGATGCTGATCTCGGACTTACAGAACGGGCAGGTCTTCGTGGTAGGAGCCTTCTCCTCCTCTTCCTTCTTGGTGAGGTCCTTCGCCTTATTGAACAACTTGACTACCAGGAACAGGCAGATCGCGATGATCAGGAAGGTGATGATTGCGGAGATGAATGCACCGTAACCCAGGCAGGTGTAACCGGCTTCCTGTGCTTCCGCGAGCGTCTCCGGCAAACCGCCCTCCGGAATTGTCGCGGGCTCTTTCAAAACAACGAACGCATTGGAAAAGTCTGCACTACCGCCCAACGCAAGACCGATCAACGGCATCAGAATGTTGTTTACGAGGGAAGTGATGATAGCGCCGAACGCACCGCCGATGATTACGGCGACTGCCATATCCAGCATGTTCCCACGCATGATGAACTTTTTGAACTCTTTAAACATGGTACTCTCCTTTGCTTTTGTTTTATTTTCAAGATTCCTACGCGCGCTCCAGGCCGGTCAAACCGGTCCGAACCAGCTCGAGAATCTCAAATTCATAGAACATTTTGATAAATGCATCAATCTTCGCGGTCTCGCCCGTGAGCTGCATCATCAAAGAATCCACGGCGACATCGACCACCTTCGCGCGGAACACGTCCGCAATGCTGATCGCACTCTGCCGCTTCGCGTCCGTCTTCGTTCGCACCTTCAATAAAATCAGCTCGCTGCACACCGAATGCTCCGGCGAAAGCTCCTTGACGGAGATAACCTCCTGCAGCTTCTCCAACTGCTTGCCGATCTGCGAGAGCGTCGCCTCGTCGCCCAATGCAACCACGGTCATGCGGCTGATATCCGGCCGCTCGGTCTCACCCACCGTAAGGCTCGCGATATTGTAACCGCGGCGTCCGAACAACCCCGAAATGCGCGCCAGAACACCGGCCGTATTGTTGACCAGAATGGAAAGCACAATCTTCCGCATACCACTACCTCTCTTCATCCGTAATTGCTTACGAACATTGTACCGCGTTACCACTGCGCTGTCAATCGGTGAAGTGACAAGGGGACAGTTCTTTCGTCACATTCCTGCCCAGAATATGTGTAAAAATACTCTTGAACTCCATTCGTATGTTGTTCCCAGTGATATAAGACAACCGACGGAAGCTCTAAAAGCGATGGACGGAAAAGCCTCCTCCAACTGCTTTTTGGTGACCAAAACAATAGCATATCTTTCGTCTGTCGATTCCTCGGACCAACAGTTTTTCATCAGCGAGGCGCTACTGTTGCCTTCCTTGAGAATCGGCCAGCCGATGGACCGAATCGTCTCATAGCAGGAATCAACGTACGCCTGCTTGCGGCGCCGTAATTCCTCCTGCCCGGAACGGCTTGCAAACCACGTCTGCCAAGCACTTCCGGACATACCGGACTCTGCGCGGTATTGCTTCACAAGTTGCTCGTAAGCGCTAAGTCCCGGTCCGAATGTCAAAGAAATCCGGAGATACTCATCCGCGTTTATTTCATTATAAGCCTCGCCGAGGCAAAACGCCAGCCCGCGGTTTTCCGGCATCTCATATTCCAGTGCCGAGACCTGCTTCGGGTTTGCAACATCGTACACCAAATGTCCGTTATATTCGCCGACGACTCGTGCACCGCCGGGAAGAGTCACAGGATTTTCCGCAGGAAGAATCTCGACATTACCAATCGGTGTGACCGACGGAATCGGATTTGAAATCGTCTCGGTAAGCAGCTTGCCTTCCCGAATGCCCGCCAGCGCGCCATTCACGGTTCCCGCCCAGAACACGCGGATACAGGTGTAGCTTCCCCAATTCGCCGTCACGCCCGACTGCCGAGGAACGCTGCCCGCGCAAACAGCAGAACGGAGTGCGGGCAGAAAATCCATCAGCTGCGCTTTCGTTGCCAGAACCACGATATAACGCCCGTCTGCCGCGAAGGCCTCCGGACACAGATTTGCTATTGCGTCGCCCAAATCGCCTTCCTCAAGGATTGTCCACCCAAACGATCGAATCGCCTCGTACCCGAGTCCAGTCTCGAGGATTTTCCGCTTTTCCACTTCGCGCCGCCCATCATCACTGCGAAGCCACGCAAACCACTCCTCATCACTCTTTCCCTTGCAATACATGCTCCGAAGTTCCGACAGATGCTCCGCATAATCATCGTTCGTCATTCCCAGGGAAAATGCAACCCTTACATAATCATCCGCCTCCAGATAACCAAGCGTTTTTCTGCCGAGTTTATATCCGATGGTATCCGACTCGAACCACTCGCTGCTGTAGGCGTTCGAGTATTGACGTCTCGTGACATCGTACACTCGATGACCGTTGTACTCCCCGATTGCCTGTGCATAAATGTAGCTGTCCGGATCATTTTCCGGTTGAAAAATGCTTACCACCTGCACATCACGCGCCAATTCAAGTATCTCTCGGTACGTCAGGCTAAGAAGCAACTGCGTGATTGCCCCTTCCGCCCGTTTTGACCGAAGCTCCGGGTGTTTGGCAAAAAGCAGTTCTGCTTGCTCCTCAAACCAGATGCGTGGAAATTGACGGTAGATTTCAAACGCCTCCAATTCCGCTTCCCCCGAGGGATTCCTCTCCTCACTGTTAACTTTTTGAACAATTTCGAATTCCTTCGGATATCTCTCCGCAAACAGTCCCTCACATTCGGATTGCGGGTTTCCAAAGAAAACCTCAACAACCGCCGTTTCAACATCGTCCGACACCGGAATGCCCAAGATTTTCGACTTGACATCCTTCGTATCTATGACCACAGCCGGCCTCTCTCCTTCCGGAATCGGCGTCGGTATTGCCGTCGGAAGAATATCGACTCTCGTTACAATCGTCGGTGCTTTCGTCGGTGAAGCGGTCGGTATTCCAGTCGGAATTTCCGTTAGTTCCGCTGAATGCGTTACAGTACCAGCCGTTGGTGACACGGTCGTATTGCTTTGATTTCCCCGTTTCTCACACGCGGCCAACAGCCCGACCAGACACATACCGCAAACAATCGTTACTGCAAACCGTAGTCTTCTTTTCATACGCATTTCCCTTCTAACATGCCTCTTAGTCAAGTCCTTAATGTGATACAAATCCTTTGAATAACCTTTTCAGATCAGAGACCGTAGTTCCAATGGATGCTCCGCATCCCCATACGAAGCACCAAAAAACGTCTGAAACGAATTTCATATAAATGTTACAACGGATTGAAGAAAGTGGAAGCCCCCCTCTAATATAATAATCGTTTGAGCAAACGATAATTGTGTAAGTTAAACAAATTATACAACAAGTGAATCCCCTCATCAACTAACAAGAGAACAAAGGGACAGTTCTTTTGTCACCGATGCCTGCGCCGGTCGGGCTGCATAAGGCAGGTGTAAAGGCGGGCACGCTTCTATAGGAACATTGACCAATCCGAAGCCGCAGAAACTATTTCGAGCGAGCATTTTCCTGCGAGCGAGAAACAGTCTTCTGTGGTTTCGGATTGTTTTATGTTTTTAGAGTGCACGCCTTTCATCGGAGCCTGCCTTATGCAGCTCGTCGGAACCGTAGATTTGGTGACAAAAGAACTGTCCCCTTGTCACATAAAAAAGATGACAGGGGGACTGTCCCTCTGTCATCTTCTTAGGAATTTTTCAGTTAATTACAGGTTTACCTTGCCCGTGATGTCGCCGTTGGCAACATAGTAGGCAGCGCCGTCCTCAGGCTTAACATACAGCGTGATGGTCTTCAGAGCAGCCTTGTTGTTAGCAGCGAAATCCTTCTTTGCTGCGGCGAGAACCTCAGCCATCTTGATCTCGTTGCCTGCGTACTGAAGAATAACCTCAGCCTTCGCGTCCTTTGCAACAGCCTTCGTGGTCTTCTTGGCAGCGGCAGCAACAGCGGTCTCAGCCTTCTTAACAACCTTCTTGGCGGCCTTTACAACCTTCTCTGCAGCGGGCTTCTCAGCCTTCTTCTCGACTTTCTTCTCAACCTTCTCGGCAGCCTTCTCAGCCTTCTTCGCGGTCTCCTTGACAGCCTTCTCTACAGCAGCGGTATCAGCCTTGATCTCAACAACGTCCTTCATCTTCTTGATCGCCATGATCATTCCTCCTTAAATTGCACGGTCGGTCGTTCTCTCTCTCAACAGTTTCGCGCCCGTTCCGTGAGCCCAAATATTGTCACGGTGACATCATACATGCATACAAAAGAATATGCAATACTTTGCGGTCATTTTCTACGTTTTAGCGACATTGCAGGGCTTTCACACATCGCTTTTGTTACTTTTTACAACGTTTTTTCGGCGAATCACGCATAATATCAACCATAGTATCAGCACGCCCGCTGCCGCTCCGGCCGCATCAATTACGACATCGCGCCACTGGCCGGCGCGCCCCGCAACCGAGCGTTGATGGTATTCGTCCGTCATCGCGTAAACCGCGGCCGCCGCCCAGGCGATGCAAAATGCAACCCGCCGTCTCGACACTCCCCACGCAAACAGACAACCAGCGATCAGCACCGCGAGGATCGCGTACTCCGTGACGTGCCCCGCCTTGCGGACGAAAAATGAAACCTTCTCACGAACCGCGGGGGTAACATTTTCCGGCTTAACCAGATGAAGGCCTTCTGCCGCGCCGAGCACGGCATCGACGACAACGTCCGACGTGTGCGACGACTCGTCTCCGTCCTCCGCGGACAACAGAAAGATCACGGCCATCCAGGCGATCACCGCAACACTCAAACCGATTCGCAAAATCCACTTCCGCATATCGCTTCCTCCGTTTCGCGCCTTCACAATACCACAACCGCAAAATTTCCGCAAATATTTTTCTTGACAAGCCCCGGTGGTTAGTGTATAGTGCAAGCAAATGCAACGACCGGGAACCAGTACGAAATCGTCTTCCCTCACAGCGAGCCGGGGCTTTGGTGTAAGCCGGCATCGAAGATCTTCCGAATTCCTCCCGAGAGCAGCATGTTGAACGGAATTTTCCAAGTAGGCATCGCCGGATGCGTCCGTTATCGCGATAAGGCATGAATGTGCCTGAATGAGGGTATGCATTTTCCGCATACTGAATAGAGGTGGTACCACGGGTTAATCGCTCGTCCTCTGGTGTTACAGAGGATGGGCTTATTTTTTTAGCGAAAGGGCTTTCGCAAAAAAACAACTCATCCTCAGGGAACAGTTTTACCACTATTCTACCCGGGAGGTAACTTATGAAACAGCCGAAGATTCACAGAATCTACAACCCGATCATGGAGTGCATGGAGCGCACGAAGCTGCGCGAGCTCCAGGGAAAACGCCTGCGCGAGACCGTAGAGCTCGAGTACGCAAATGTACCGCTCTACCGCGAGCGCATGGATGCCATGGGCGTCAAGCCCGAGGACATTAACTCGGTGGACGACCTGAAGAAACTGCCATTCATGGAGAAGACGGACCTGCGCGACCAGTTCCCCTACGGACTGCTTGCTCAGAAGCTGACGGACATTGTCCGCATCCAGGGCTCGTCGGGAACGACGGGCAAGCCGATCGTCACCGGATATACGGAAAATGACATCGAAGTCTGGACCGAGATGGTTGCCCGCGCTCTCACCGCTGCCGGCGGCGACGCGGATGACGTCATCCAGATCTGCTACGGCTACGGTCTCTTCACAGGAGGCCTAGGCGCACATCAGGGCGCACAACGCATCGGCGCTACGGTCATTCCGATGTCCGCAGGTAACACGGAGCGACAGATGATGATGATGACGGAGCTCGGTGCTACCATGCTCTGCTGCACTCCGTCCTACGCAACGTATCTCGCCGAGACGCTCCGCGACCGCGGACTCCTCGACAAGGTTAAGCTCAAGGCCGGCATCTTCGGTGCGGAGCCCTGGACGGAGGAGATGCGCACGCACCTCGAGGAAATCCTCGATTTCGACGCCTGCGACATTTACGGTCTCACCGAGATCGGCGGCCCCGGCGTTGCTTTCGAATGCCTTGAGAAGCACGGAATGCATGTCAACGAGGACCATGTCATCGTCGAGATCATCAATCCCGAAACCGGCGAGCCGCTCCCGTACGGAGAATCCGGCGAGCTTGTATTTACGACCATCACGAAGACCGGTATGCCGATGCTTCGCTACCGCACCCACGACATTACGCACCTCATCGCCGAGCCCTGCCCTTGCGGTCGTACGCTCATTCGCATGAGCCGTCTCACGGGCCGTACCGACGACATGCTTGTCATCCGCGGCGTCAACGTATTCCCGAGCCAGATTGAGGCTTGCCTCGTAGGTCTCGAGGGCGTTGCTCCGTTCTACATGCTCATCGTCGACCGTGTCAACTCCACCGACAAGCTCGAGGTTCAGATTGAAATGTCCGAGGAGATGTTCACCGATAAGGTCAGCGAGATCGAGTCCCTCCGCAGCACCATCGTGGAGCGCATCAAGTCCGTTGTGGGCATCGCCGCCAAGGTTACTCTCGTTCCGCCGAAGTCCCTGCCTCGTTCCGAGGGCAAGGCGAAGCGCATCATCGATAACCGCGGCCTGACCAACAAATAAACTGCTGACACGCAACCTTTGTTTATGATATAATAGCAAAAAGGCAAGAAGGAGGTTTACACCCTATGTTCGTACATCAGGTTTCTGTATATCTTGTTAACGCCCACGGCACTCTTTGCAAGCTGACCGGTCTGCTCAAGGACCACAATGTCGACATTCTTGCATTGATGATCGCCGACATGGCGGAGTTCGGCATTGTTCGATTTATCGTGAAGGACGAGGACATTCAGCCTTGTCTCGATCTTTTGAAGGAGGCCGGCTA
>CACZRV010000145.1 GCA_902783725.1 uncultured Lachnospiraceae bacterium
CCGTGGAGCTTGCCGGCGCCGTGGTGACCGTCATCATCCTGTGGCTTGACAAGGCGCGCCACCCCGGGTTCTACCCGCGGGAGGAGCGCGCAGCAGCCCCCGCAACGTAGCACGCTGCGCGGCTTACAGAAAACAATCAAAAAACGCACCGTCCCGGTTGGCTTTTGGCCTGCACCGGCGGTGCGTTTCTTTCGTTAATTCGGTTTTTCGGGTTGCAGCCCGTCGCTGCGTCCCCGGCGTTTTCCGACCGCTGACTGTCACTGCTTCTCGATCACGTTCGGCACGATGTCCTTGACATCTTCCGCGAGGATCGTGCACAGATCCTCCTCTGTCGGATTCTTGATCCCGACCACACGCGTCGCGTGGTTGGTGATGGCTTTTTCGAGGAAGTTGCGCACCTCACGGGCATTCGCAAAATTCTCCTCCTGCGTCTTTAAGCAGTTGTCAAAATACTCGATGGCTGCGGTGCGTGCCTCCGGCGAGAGCTTGTAGTCCTTGCCGCTGCACATGCCCTCCAGGATCTTGATGAGCTGTTCCGGAGAGTAATCGTCGAAACGGATGTATTTGTTGAAGCGGGACTTAAGACCGGGGTTCGAATCCAGGAACTCGTCCATGGGCTCCTCGTAGCCGGCCACGATCACGATCATGCGGTCGCGGTTGTCCTCCATGGCCTTCAGAAGCGTGTCCACCGCCTCCTGGCCGAAGTCGTTCTCGCCCTTGCCTACATTTAACGTGTACGCCTCATCGATGAACAGGACGCCGTCCATGGCCTTGTCGATGACTTCCTGAGTCTTGATTGCCGTCTGGCCCACATAGCCGCACACCAGGCCGCCGCGGTCCACCTCCACGAGCTGTCCGCCCTTCAAGACGCCGAGGCCCTGAAAAATCTTTCCGAGGAGTCTCGCAACCGTCGTCTTGCCGGTACCGGGGTTGCCGTAAAATACCATGTGCTTGCTGATGTCCGCGGTCTTCATGCCCTTGGCCTCGCGCATCTTCTGCACGCGGATGAGGTCCACGATGCCCGCGATATCCTTCTTCACGCGCTCCAGACCGATGAGGGCGTTCAGATCCTCCATCAGCTTGTCGACATTTTCCTGATTGCTCGGATCGACAACCTTTTTCTCCACCAGGAGGGGCTTCGGCTTCACAAGTTTGAAGTTGCTTGTGTAGAAGACGCCGTACTCCTTCAAAAACGTCTCCAGCATGGTGATATACTGGGTCATGCGGTTCGTTTCCTTCTCGCCCGCACTCTCCTTCACCGCCAGAATATTTTCCGCGAACAGCTTGTAGGTGTCCGCAAGGATCTGTGCGTTCTGGTACTTGTTCGGATCGTTGCCGATCTTCTTGCCGGCGTCCGCAAGGATGAAATACTTCATGGCCTTCGGGCGCGTCGAGCCGTAGGAACTGCCCTGCATCGCAAGAGTACGGCGGATCGCATTTACCTCGTCCGCGCGCATCTTTAATTGCAGCGTATCCTTGATCAGATCCTGCTCCTCCTGGGTGATGACACCGTCGGAGTCCGCAAGGTACAATGCAAACTCCAGCATTTCCCGATGGAGAAGCACTTTAAGCGGCATGCTCAAAGCGAGCACGCCGCCGATGTTTAAGCGACTGATTGTCATGCAAATGGAATCGCAGAGTGCCATCATCTCCTGCAATGTCTTTTCCATTCGTATTCCTCCGTTTTGCCGGATTTAACCGCGGCGGGAGAGATTCCCCCGCCGCGAAATCACAATTCTTACTGCAGTACGCGAACCTTCAGCACGCCGTCAAGCGCCGAGAGTTTCGATACGATCGCCGCCTCGTCCACCTTGCCGCATACATCCAGTACGCTGTAAGCAAAGTCTCCTCTGCTCTTGTTGTACATATTCTCGATGTTGATGCCCGCAACCGCGGTCGTGAACTGCGAGAGCATGTTCGGTACATTTCTGTGAAGAATGCAGATACGGCTTGCAACGCGGCAAACGCCTGCATCCAGCATCGGGAAATTCACCGAGTTGATGATGTTTCCGTTCTCCACATACTCGCGAAGCTGGCGAACAGCCATCAC
>CACZRV010000146.1 GCA_902783725.1 uncultured Lachnospiraceae bacterium
TGTCCGTCACCCGGTAGCTGCCCGCAAGCACGCGCAGAAGCGTCGTCTTGCCCACGCCGTTTAGGCCGACCACGCCGAGCACCGTCCCCGGCTCCAGCGAAAAACCGATGTCCGCAATCCGGTACGATACGACGTCCTTCGTGATGTGTTCACAGCGAAAACCATTGCTCATAGCCTCACCCCCTCACCGTTTATATACACAGTATATACAGTTAGACACACTTTGTCAACAAAAAATTTGATGACAAGGGGACAGTCCCCAATTGTCACCTTCGCACCCGGTGACAATTGGGAACTGTCCCTCTGTCATCTAACATCGATTTATTTATCTTCCAGATCAGCCAGCAGGAATTCCTCCTCCTCGACGAGCAGAAGTCGGCCGTCCTTCACAATACCGTAGTAAATGTTGTAACTGCGGCCGTCCGCCAGGTTCACAAGCGAGTACAGCCCGCAGCTGTTTCCGAGGGCGCTTCCCTCGAGGTAGCAGTACTGCGGAGGCTGGGATTGTACCCTTGCGGTGACCTCCGCGGGAACGGTCTCCGTGATCCGGAGCGAGTAGTCTGCGCCCTCCGCGATGAACGCCGCTGCCACCTGCCGCATCGAATGCGACATGACTTCGATATCGCGGGTGTTCAGATACGTAAAATCAACCTTTCCGGAAACCTCGCGGATCTCGCTGCCGAGAGCTCTTGCATCTTCCGTGGTTTTGGTCCGCGTGTCGAAATGGTCGAGCAGACGATTGCCGGCGACATCGACATAAACCTTGTTCACATAGTACTCCTCGTCATCGGTATCTCTCCCGCTCTCCTCGAAGCGACGGCCGAGGCAGATGACGGTCATCACGTCGTCCTTCGTCGGGTTGCTCCGCTCGGAACCGGTCCCCGTGAACGCCTCCGACTCGTATTTTACGAGCATGCGCCCCAAAAGCTCCTCGCCCTGATTGCGGCTGTTGTCCGTGCCGACGGTTTCCGTATGGTTAATGACCAGGAAATTCTCCGCACCCTTGGGCGTTGCACCCTCCGTCCATTCCACGTTGTACAGGACACTCTCACCGGTTACACTTCCGTTGCAGATCAGAAGGTAGGACACCTCGTAGCGGTACATCTTCACCGTGCTGCCGACCTGCTTCGGCGTCTCGCCGTAAGCGGCCGTCTCATACACCAAAAGCGATCCGAAACCGCCCAGCGGAACCTCCTTCAAGAGGTTCGTGCGGTACACAATATCGCCCTTGTATTCTGCGGCGAGCTCTTCCTCGAACTTCGTCGCATCGGCCGTAAAGCGGGCCTTATTTTCCGCGAGATAGACCTCCGGCTCGAACACCTGCGTCGCCTTCTCGCTGTCCTTCGGAAAATACCGCACCGTCATCTCCGAGACCGCGTTGTCCTTCACCGTCAGTTCCGATCCCGCGGCGTAGTTGTACGGCCGCACACTGGTCTGAAGCCGCTCCGTGATCCCCTCGGAGTCGTAATTGCTCGTCCACTGGAAGGCCGTCCGGCGGACTTCATCGATATAAATCTTTGCCCCGAGCCCCTCCAGATTGCAGCGCACCAGGATATCGTCGCCGCGCAGCTCGAGCTCAACGCAGATCGTCCAGTCCTTATTCAGGCTCTCCTTCGCGGAAAATACACCGTCCTTCACCGTGAGGCCGGTGACGGTCGGCTTCTCGCCGTTTGCCACGCGGTACAGTGAATTTGCCAGCTCCGAAAGCCGGTAGGAAAGGATCGTCCAGTTCGCATCGTCCTGGTCGTACTTAAGATGCCCCTCCGCATCGTAGAGCGCTCCGCCGATGACATAGGGCCATTCGGTGGTCTCCTCGCGGGAGCAGCGCCAAAGCAGGATCTCCGAGAGCTCACCTGCGCTGTTGTTTACAAAATAGCCGGAAAAACTGTATGTCCGCGACCCGAGGTCCTCGCCGGTAGTCTCTTCGTAGGAGACCTCCGTCAAGACCTTGCGGGGCTGACGGCTGGCCTCTGACTTTTTGTCAGCAGGCGCATACACCGGATTGATGCGGATGCTGCGGCTTACGGAATCGTCCCTGCCGAGATTTTCCGACTTCTTCTCGTACAGGGTCGCGTACTTCTGCGAACCGTCCAGCGCGACGGAACGGCAGGTGATTGCAAAATAGTCGGTGTAGGTGTTCGCGTACTCGCCGAACCGGACGTGCACGACGGCGTAGGAATATAGCTCTACAATGCCCCAGTCGCCGATGTCGATCAGGTATTCGAGCTTTTCGTCCGCGAGGAAGTCCGCATTCTCCGTTCCGATCGGCTCCTTCCCCTCGGCCTTCTTGTGCAGGGCGGCGATTCGCGAGGTCGCCTCCGACTCCAGCTCACTGCTGTGTTCCTTCACGTAATCCGATGCCGAGAAGAGCTTCTCCTCCTCGTTGTTGTCCGTCAGATGCACGACCGCAATGTCGCCCACAACCCGCGCATCCCACTCCTTCGAAGCCGTCATGGTGAGCCAGCATTCGCGGCTGTCATACACCACCGGCGTGATGGTTCCCGTCAATGCAGGCGTCACCTCGGGCGTAACCTCCGGTGTGCCGGTGGGCGTCGCCTCTCCGGTGGGCGTTACCTCCGGCGCGGCGGTCGGCGTCGCGGTCTCCGTCGGAGTCGTTGTATTGTTTCCCGAATCCTTTCCGCAGGCCGTCATTGCCGCCAGCAATGCAACCGTCAGAACACATGCGATTCCTTTTCGAACAATTCTCATAAAAAACACTGTCCCCCTTTGAGCTTTATACAGAGTGATAAATCTCTACGGAGAACAGCATACCATAAATTTGTTACAGAGTGGTTGAGAGCATGTTACGATTTTTTTACATTTTCCGAAGAGTTTGCAATTCTCTCCGCATACTCCGCTTTGATCTCCTGTGCCCGGGAGAAACTCTTGTGAACGTTATCGATATCCTCCGTTGTTCCGCCGCCCTCGTCGTCGGGCGCGCGGAAATACCCTTTTTCAACCAGCCGCAGGAACGCGTCGACCACGTCCGCCGTCAGCTGGGTGCCGGCGGCATCCCGGATGATGGAGACCGCCTTGTCGAAGTTCATGCGCTTTCTGTACGGACGGTCGGAGTACATGGCGTCGAACGTATCCGCCACCGCGATGATCTGCGCCACCCGCGGGATCTCGTCGCCCTTGAGCCCCTTCGGATAGCCCTTGCCGTCCGGCCGCTCGTGGTGCGCACCGGCACCGATGGCGAGCTCCGGCATGATGGAGATATCCTTCAAAACCTCGTAGCCGCGGGACGCATGGGACTTGATCTGTTTGAACTCGTCGTCCTCCAGCTTGCCCTCCTTCTTCAGCACCTTGTCATCCACGCCGATCTTGCCGATGTCGTGCAGGAGCGCAATGTTGTGGTATTTTTCGATGTCCTCGTCGCTGTAGCCCAGTTCCTTTGCCAGGATGGTCGTGTATTGCGCCACGCGGAAGGAATGACCGTTGGTGTAGCTGTCCTTCATATCGATGGTCTTTGCAAATGCTTCCGTCATCTCGTTGATGAAGGTTCTCTGCTCTTCTTCCTTGGCGATGAGGCGTTTCATCTTCTGCCGGAAAATGTGGTATCCCACCGCACCGGCAAGAAGCAATCCGGCCAGAACCGCCAGCAGCTTGAACCACCACATCTCGTACACCGCACGGTACTTGACGATGCGTATCCGGTAGGTCTGGTTCTGCGATGTCAGCGCGTCGTGAACCAGCATGTTGAAATAGTATGTGCCGCCGCTCAGGTTCGTGAAGGAGACCGGTCCGAGGTCGCTGCGCTTGACGGAGATCCTCGTGTTGTCAAAGCCTTCCAGCCAGTAGGACACCTGCGGATTCTCAAGGGAATACGTGAAGACGAAACACTGGATCTCCACCTTCCTTACCCGGGAGGGGATCCGGATAGTGCCGTCCTCATCCGGGTATACGGCGACGCCGTCGGCCAGTACATACGGCACCGCCATTTTCAGATTGTCAAGGTGCTGATCATCCGCGCGCGCCACCGGACTTTCGATGTTCACAAAAGCCACGCCGGTGTTGCCCGCGATGTAGAGGTCACCCTTCTTTGTCAGCGCGCTGTATGAGTTGGCTGTCGGAACCATCGGAAGACCGTTGTCCCGGCTGTAGAACACCGGGTCGATGTTCTGCCCCGTCAAAAGCGCGGTCGCAGGCACCACGTAGATACCGTTGCTGCTCAGCACCCAGATCTCATCCTTGCTGTTTTGATATACGTCAAAGTTGTTGGAATACGGAAAATCCTTCACCACCGTGATCTGATAGTTGGCATCCATAAACGCGAGGGCGTTGCTTGTGACGATCCAGTAGATGTCCCGGAGGCGGTCCTTCTTGACGCGCATGACAACGTCGGAGCTTAAGCCGGTCTCCACGTTTCGTTCCTTCGGCGTTCCCGCCGAGCGGAAAATGTAGATTCCGCCGCCGTCGGTTCCCAGAATATAATCGCCGTTGGGCGCCTCCTCCACCGTCAGGATCTCCGTGTTTTGAAGCCCGTCCTTCTCGGTAAAGGTTCGCACGATACGGCCGCCTCGGATGAGCGCCGCGCCGCCGGTGCAGGCCACCAGGATCGAGCCGTCGCTGCACTCGTGAACGGTCCGGACGCGGTTGCCGGGCAGACCGTCCTCGACGGTGTAGCAGACCACCTTGTGGCGCTCCAGACAGACGAGGGAATACTTGCCGTATGTCGAAAGCCATAAGCGGTCGTGATCGTCCGCGATGATGGAGCGGATCCGGACGCCCCGCAAAAGTGTCACCAGGTTGCCGGTCTCGATCAGCGTGCCGCCGGCCGTGGCGGCCTCGGTGACGATCCAGCGCTCCTTCACCTTCTCGTTGTCCAGGATCGTGAGTCCCGTGTCGGTCCCGATGAAAATGCAGCCGTGGTATTCGCAGGTGGTGTTCACAACCTCGGGCTCGAGGCCGTACCACTCATACACGTCCGCAAAGGAGTTGGCAACGATCTTCATGACGCCCTGCCGCGACGAGGTGAACCAGAGGTTTCCCTGGTAGTCGGTGAGCATGTGGTCGACGGAATTATTCATCGGAACCTTCGAAAGCAACTGGACCGAATCCCCTTCCATTACGGCGATACCGTTGTCAGCGCAGATCCACAGCTGACCGGGCCGCACATCGATGGAGTTGATGTGGGAGAGGTTGCCCGTGGAAGTCTTCGTGTACTGCAGCGAGCTGGTGTTCAGATCCATGTGGATCACCGAGGAGGTGTTGGTTCCGAGATAGACGTAGCCCGGATTTTCCGGGTCGGAACACAGCGAGACGATGTTCTCCAGCCCGACACCCATCTCCGGAAAATTGTAAAAGCAGTCCAGCATGCCCTCCTTTAATGTGAACAGGGCACCTTCCTGCGTAAGGCCGTAAATCACGCCGTCGGCGGAGCACTGCAGATCCCGGATATACTCGTCGCGGATCAGCTTCTGCTCCAGCGTGCGGACATTCATGGAGTCGTTGATCTCCACGATGCCGCGGGTCGTCGCAACGTAGATGTAACCGTTGGGGTCCTCGGTGATCGCCCGCACGGACAGGGCCTTCAGGCCGTCCTGCGTCCGGAACATCCGAATCTCGCCCTTGTCGATGACCGCCACACCGGCGTCGTTCGTGCCGACCCACAGCCTGCCCTTGCTGTCCACGAACAGGCTCACCACACTGGCGATGCCGTTGGTGGAGTCCATTCGCACAAACGTGTTTCCGTCGTAGCGGATCAGACCGCTGTAACTTCCGATCCAGATGAAGCCCTCGGGGGTCTGGGCGATGGCGTTGGCCTCCGACGTCGGCAGGCCGTTCTCGTTGTCGTACAACACCGCGGAATATCCCTGATCGTGTCTCGTCGGGTCCACTGAGAGGACGGTCTTTTCCTCGTCACCGGCCGCCTCGCCGGCGGTCGCGTTCTCGCCGGCCGCCGCGGAAAGCCATCCGCCCGCCGCAGAAAAAACAACCATAAAAACAGCAAAACACAGGCACATACACACATGAATCCCATGTATGCCGTTCCTGTGTTTATGTATCGTTATTCCCCGCGTAAAGCTACGCGAAACAGGCCCCCGACCGCGCCGTCGGCAACCATCCCCTATTCGATTCCGCACCATCTGATTTTCCTTTTCCCTATCGGGATTCCGCGAAGCGGAACTCCCGTACAAAACGCACTGTTAACTGATACGCATATCATACCATACGAAGTGCAAAAGGGCAAAAGAGTTTTTGCGGAAAATGATAATTTCGAGAATCCTGACAAACCACGCGACAACTTCGCAGAAGCGGCGCCGCCGGTCTATCGCAGGAAGAACCAGTTGAGCAGGAAGCGGTCCAGAATCCCGGTCTCAAACAACCCTAAAAGCAGCGGAAGAACCAGAACGAAAACGCTTCCGACAACCGCGAAGATGAAGCTTCGCACCTTGCGGATGATCGCAACGGCAACCGCGCTGCCGATGAGCAGTCCGAGGAATCTCTTGAGATACACCAGAATCAGATACTGCCGGACGGACAGCCGCGCGGACACATCTGAAAGGTCTCGCAGGCTGTATGCTGCGCTGCCGATCCCCACCGTCCCGTAGCTCCGGGTGACGCGGTATATGTGGCGCCCGTATACCGTCGCGCAGATCACAAGCACGGAGAGAAACAACAGAAGAAGCTTCCACACGTGCACCCGGTACCGTCCCACGCAGGAGATGCGGATCATCTCGTGCATGCCGGTCCGGTATTCGATGTAGTACAGCGACGTCGCGCACAGGATGACCAGGAACAACGCTCCCGCCGCCATCACGATATTCTGGCGCCGGTCGTTGTACAAAAGCTCGTACCCCGTCTCGTTGACCGCGGTGGCACCGTCCTTGTCCTCCAGGTATCCGACATACTCCTCAAGCCGCCCGAGAGCATTTTCCCGCTCACTGAGCAGGGACGGGTCGATATGCTTCTTCGCCTCCTCCAGTTCCTCCCGAAACTGCGCCATCGCCACCGGATACTCCTCCTTCGGGAACTCCTGCAACCGCAGGAGCAGAGACTCGTAGTGAAGCTCCTCCATGGAGTACATCTTCGGGTAGGGCGTCGTAAAGAGCAACAGCCAAAGGACCAGAAGCACAAAGACCACGCCGATCTTTTCCAGACGAAGGAACTTGTACGCCTCATGCAGGAACAGTCTGCCGTGCAGGCCGAACCGTCTGCCGAAAGCGCCCGCTCCCGGGATCACCGGGCGGGCCGACCGTCTTTTCGCGCCGAGGCCCTTGCCGCGCATCGCACACCACACAAGTGCGCCGCACAGAAGCGCCGCCGTCACCGCCAGAACCGCCAGCGCCACCAGCCAGTCGTTCACAGGCTGACCGAAGACGTAGAAATTGCGGTATTTGCCGAGCCTTCCCGGGACGTCCGCAAACGCCACCAGATTCACCCGCTTATACGCCGCCAGATACGAGATGTCCGAGATTTTCAGGTAAAGAAGCCCCTCGACCCCAACGATGGCAAACATTACCAGGTACACGGCGCGAGACGAGGAAAATACAACCGTCAGAAACGCCGTGAACAGCGCGAACCACAACGACACCAGCAAAGACCCCAGATACACCAGTGCAAGGAATGTGAGAATATTGACGGAAAGTGCCGTCTGGCGGTAGCCGATCACCGACTGGATCGGCTGTGTCCAGTCCCCCGGGCCGGGCCATCCGTACAGGATGCACCCCGTGACAACCGTGGTACACTGCAGGATGAGGTTGCCGACAACGATCCCCATCGTCGCTGCCGCAACCTTGGCCATGATAAGCCGCCCGCGCCCGTTGGGCATCGTGGCGTACAACGTCAGAAAATCCTGCTCCTTCTCGCGGCTCAGAAGGACCGACATCAGCAAAACCGCAAAGAGGATCTCCAGAAAGATCAGGCTCGGCAGCGAGAGCGCCTCGCTGATCCCCCTCGTCTGTGTGCGGCGAAGGGACAGGGAGGAAAGCGACTCAAAATCCTTCGCGGTCTTCTCCACGTTGCGAAGCTCACGGTCAAATTCCCCGAACAGAGACTGCACCAGGCGATACGTCTCGGGCGCACTGACCACCTTTTTGATGTACGCAGGGTACGTCCGGATGTTCTCATACTCCTCCGCCATCTTCTCGTACAGCGTTTTCTCCGTCCACAGATTATTCGTGTAGACGGGAAACGCCTTTTGCGGAGTCTCGTCTCCGTACTCCATGTACAGGAGCGAGCTGACTGTCTTGGCATCTGTCAGCACGATCGCCTCCGCCTCATCGTCTGTGTGACCGTTCAGATCGGCCTGCAGACTCCGGTACTCCGCCGCCGACGGCAAAGCATGGTTCGCCCGATATGCAAAATAGCCGCAGTTCACCGCGACAAGCAGCAGAAAGACCGCCACAAGCCTCGGATTGTGCCATATTTTGTACCATTCATGCCGAATCATCATTCACTCTCCAGACTCATGTAAATCTTCTCGATCGTAGGATCTTCCATCGTCTCCCCGTACTTTGTGATCAGCTCGTTCATCGTACCGCTCTCGAGGATGTGCCCGTGATTGAGGAAAATGATCTCGGAAGCCAGCTTCTCCAGATCGCTCACGATGTGCGTCGCGATGATCACGATGCGATCCGCCGCAATCCCGGACACCAGCTCGCGGAAATTCACGCGCTCCTTCGGGTCCAGTCCCACCGTCGGTTCGTCCATGATGACGATCTGCGGGTTTCCGAGGATCGCCTGCGCCAGCAGCGCGCGCTGGCGCATACCGCCGGAGTACGTGCCGATGGGATCGTCCTTCGCATCCCACAGGTTGACGTCGCGGATCGTCTTCTCGATCTCCGCCGCGGCGTCCTCCTTTTTAATCCCCTTCAAAGCTGCGATATAGTACAAAAAGCGCACGAACGGAAAGCCGTCGTACAGCTTCTGCTGCTGCGGCATATACCCGATGCAGCGGCGGTATTCCCGCCCCAGTTCACGGATGTCACGGCCGTCCAAAAGCATCTGCCCCGACGTCGTCTTAAGGTTCGTGGTCATCACGCCCATCAGCGTGCTCTTGCCGGCGCCGTTCGGCCCCAAAAGCCCGTAGATTCCGGGCTGAAACGAGTAGGAAAAGTCAGCAAGAGCCGTCTTCTTCCCATAGCATTTTGTCACATTTTTCGCTTCCAGGATCATCGCAGTGTCCTCTTCTTTTTTATGTATTATTCCTGCGGTTCGTGCAGTATGACCGCACCGTCGAAATTTCCGTTCCAGAAATCCTCCGCCGTGATGTACGCCGGCTGCAGACCGTTGGACCAGCTCACGCTCACGCTTCCGTAGTAACTGTTTCCTGCAGCAACACTCAGATGGAATTTGCTGTCGGAGACCGCAATCTCATGAAGCAGTTCCTTCTTGTCCGGATCATACATGCGGTATGTCGTAACCCCGGACTCGTACGAGGAAAAGATCGGGGTTCCGTCCGTCATTACACGGTCGCTGACCTCCCACGGCAGCCCGGTCCAGACATCTCCGTTCAGCCGGTACAGCATCGAACCCTTGCCGGTGATCGAATCGCGGTATTGCAGGATGAAACCGTCGCCGAAGCGGAATCCGTAGCCCTCTCCGGCGCTTCTGTGAACCATCGTGAGTTTGCCGGTTGCAAGGTCGTAGTCATAGAGCTCCATCGTGAAATGAGACCGGTGCTCCAGCTCGATCTCCTCCCAGTTGTCCGTGTCGTCAAACACCTGCGGCAGCGAACTGAAGGGAACGTCCAGATAGGTCTCGACGAAATACAGATGGTTCTGATACTCATAAAGATCCGTCGCGAGCGCATCGTAGTGCTCATCGTCCCGGAAAATGAACTTGCTGCTTCCGTCGGTGAGCGACACCAAGAGTATGCCGGCAACCTCCTTCTCCAAAGGCGCTCCCTGCATCCAGGTGACTGACCCGTCCGAATTGTTCACCTTCGTGTGTTCGTAGCTGATCATGGCTGTAGCGGCGTAATACTTGTCGGTATAGATTTCGGACTCAATGAAGTCGATCGGCTCCTCGACGGTGGCGATCGTCTTCTGGTTCAGTCCCTGCCGGTCCGTCTTCACAAGATTCGGCCAGCTGAAAAAATACCCTGCATCCGCAGTGAGATAGTACGCTCTGCCCCGTAACGACTTGGCTGCGCAGTGACTTCCGGTCATTTCCCCCGTCAGATCGTTGTATCTGGGTGCCTTGTGTTCGCAGTTCGGTTCAAAGCAAAACAGGATTTCCGTGCGGGACGCGGTGTCAAAATACTGTGCGCCTGTGTCACCGTACGCCGGAACAAAAGCGAATGACTCCGACATCGTCATATCGTATAAAAAAGGATCGAAGAACACTCTCGTTTCCGTCGAAGCCCCCATTTGCTTCGCCGTGCCGTTCCCCGGCGTCGTACCGTTCCCCGGTGTCGAACCGTTTCCCTTGTCGTCTTTGCATGCGGTCAGCATCAGGCAGAACAACAGGCAAAGCGCCGTAATCCGAAATCGTTTTTTCATGAAATTCTCCTCCCTCCGGCGACAACCCCGGTCCGCCGGTTTCGTTTCATGTATTTTCGCACAGGATTTCGAAAAATGAATCCGGAGGTCTTTCAAACAGCATACCATCTCCGGAAACAGAAAACAACCGCTTCCCGTAAAGGTCCTCCCTTTACCCGGATGCGGTTGCATTCCACATTTTTCTTCTAATGTCTGTGCTTTCACAAGTATTCTGTCATAACCTGTGAAAAAAGTTCATTTTCCCTGCAATTTTTTTTGCAGTTTTTTCATTACCCCCACGCAGCTGCTACTGCTCATCCCAGAAGAGCTCGTCCAATGTCTTGTCCAGTGCCTTGCAGATTGCGATGCACAGATTGATGGTCGGGTTGTAGTCGCCCTTCTCAATCGCGCTGATGGTCTGCCGCGACACGTTGCAGGCATCCGCAAGCTGTTCCTGCGAATAATCCTTTGCGGCCCTCGCCGCCTTCATCTTCAGATTCTTCATTCCTCATCCTCCCGCTTCACCAGGATCATCTTGATAACGATGGTAATGACAAGAACAAGGAACATTCCTGAGAACAACATGTTTCCGCCCGGAGACAGCGTAAGCTTTCCGCCAACGAAAAGCGTTCCGTTATCCTTTACGTGGCGGATCACCGCCAGCACATTAAGGAGCATTACCGCGATGCAGATTCCGAGATACGCCTTCGGATTGTCGGTTCTGTGGAAAAATGCATCGTGCGTCACGCAGTACACACCGAACACCATCAGAGAGAACATCAGCGCCGACAGCATCGCAAACGGAGTGTCCACGGTGCTCGTCCATTTTTCCCACGTCTGCAGGAATGTGATGGCGATGACCGCGACGATCAGCGAGATGTACCCGATTCGGTACGCCTTCGCGCGGATCAACAGCTGCCTCTCGTCAAATGTCTGCTTCCGGTCCGTGTACCAGCTGAGGAAAATGCCGAACACGACCAACCCGGCTAAAACCGCAATGACCAACCAAAGTGACTTATCCATAATTACCCCCATTCTGTAAACCGGAAGCAGATATTTGCCTTCGCCGTGTGTTATCTGTTTTGCGAAGCGCTCTTCCGTTTACGATTCGGATTGTACACCTTGATTTTCATTTTGTCAAGTATATTTTACAAAAATCTTTTCACAAATGAATTTTGCTATTCTGCAGCTGCTCTGTCTCACTCTTCCTCATCGCCGAAGTACGATATCCAGCGGTTATCCTTGATCCAGACCTCTCCGCCGTCCTTTACAAGGTAAATATTCAGATAAATACAATCCTTTCCGTAGACGGAATACCGGAAGGAAAGTGTCGCCCCGCCGAGATCCGCCTTTGCGAGTTCAAGCTTGGTTTCCCTCTCCCCGGTCCGGTACGGCTGGGCCCAGTCGAGCATCTTGCGGTCGAGGACATTCCAGGTCTTTCCCTCCTCCAGATATACGACCGTTCCGTCCGCCGTCCGCAGCTTCGTTCCCAGAGAGATGTAGTAATCCGTGCTCTCCCCCCAAGTGTCGTACGCATCCAGCAAAAGCTTTCCGGATGCATCGGTATATGCTTCAAACCAGTATTCTTCCGAATTGTACATGTACTGCGTGTACTCTTCTCCGTTTTCATCGCGGAACGTCTCAACGTCCGCATCGATTTCACGGCCGATCCGCGAAGCGGTGGCAAGTTCTTTCATCGTCGGCGTAAAATAATGCCAGATCATCGCCATCGGATGCTGCTTCTCGCTGAGCTTGCCGGACGCATTGCCGGTTGCGAAGAGAATTCCCTTGACGGCCGACTCCCCGTCCTCAGCGCCGTTCCATGCAATGTAGTAAGCGACTTCATACAGGAAGACGTCTCCCGAACCGGTGGTCTTGGGAACCTCGCCGTAGGCAGCATTTTCATATATCACGAAGCGGATCTGTCCGGGCAGTTCCATGTCCACAAGCTTCTTCTCCGCCGTTGCAACACTCTGCTTGGCTTTGATCTTGCCGTACTGCTCCTTGAGCTGCTTTTCGTAGGTCTTTGCATTTTCCGCAAACTGCTCGCGGTTCTCCTTAAGGAAGGACATCGTGTCAAACTCCTGCGAGGGCTGCGTCGCTCCCTTCGGAAAATACTTTACGATCGCCCAGTCCGCCGTCGCCTCCGTCAGGTCAGTCAGCCCATCCAGACGTTCCGTGAGGCCTTTGTAGGCACGGTCACCGAAGAACGGATATCCGAACGTCAATACCATGGAATTTCCGTCGGCATCGGTGTAGCGCTTCCGCGCCGTCGTTGCTTTGTTATCCAGAACCATCAGCTTGTTTTCACCGTTTACAAGCGTTACGCGAACCAGCAGATCGTCCCCGTTGCAGGTAACCACGCCCTCCAGCTCGCAGTCCTTACCGCATTTCTTCCGAACCGTGTATACATTCTCACTGTGGTTCTTCGAAAAATCGTCAACCGCCGTATTCCTAACGGTACTACCGCCGTAGAATTCTTTCGCGAAAGCATCTTTTTCGTGTCCGAACATCTGCCAGTCACCGTCTTCCGTGCAGTACAGTTCCGTCGGGTTCGTGTAAGAGCCGAGCTTCACCGTCGTTTTCTTTCCGTTCTCCTTGTCGGAAATTTCCGCAAACATCAGCTTAAGCTTTCCGATCGCATTGTCCTCCGCATCCGGATCGGTTTCAAAATACCATGCATTCAGGCGTTTCGTCTTCTCTGCGATCGGGAACTCCTCCGAAAGCACCGTCATCACCTTGTTTCGAAGGGTCTCGTCCTTGGCGGCCTTGCCGGTGTTGTCGTAGTACAGTTCGATCGGGTACTTGCCGAGCCAGCTTTCTCTGCGTTCCGCAGGCACGGGGCAGTAACGGTACAACTCGACAAACTCCGTCTTCCCGTCATAGGTCAGCCATGCGCTGACGATATACAAAGTCTCGTGAACCATCTCCTCGGACCCGGTGGTCGTGACCCAAACCCATTTGTTCGGATCCATCACCGCGTGGGAATACACATCCACGCGATATCCGTTTCCGAAGAGGATCGACTCCTCCAGTTTTTCCGTAACAATAACCCCGCCGTCGGGATTTTTCAGATTCTCATCGATAAGCTCCTGGATCCGCTCGGTTGCCTTTGTCTCCCACTCAGCCGTATGTGCCTTCTTGTAGCTCTCCGAGTCGAATTCCTTCTTCTCCGCATCGGGCGACTGCTGGAACACCGCCTTGATGGTCGCACGCCGGTTCGTAAGCGTCCCATCGGGCGTATACGATGTTTCAATCCCGTTCAGCGGCCACGACCCCGCTGCCGGCGTCGCCATGGCATCCTTTCCTGTCCCTCCCGGCGTCGCGGTAGCCTCCGGCGTTCCGGTGATATCGGACGACGCATTGTTGTTCTCCGGCCCGGATGAATTCCCCCCGTTCTTTCCGCAAGCTGCAACTGCCAACATCATACTGACGATCAAAATCCCCACGATCAACTTCTTCATCACTTCGTATCTCCTTATGATTCATTCGGGCCGGAATAACCCCCATGCCCTTACAATACCACAGAAATGTTACGCTGTGGTTGAGTGAATGTTACAATATCGTTACACATCTCTTACTTTTATTTTACAATGACAAAAAAGGGGACATAACCCCGTTCCGCAGGGCGTCCTGCGGCGCAGATGTCATGTCCCCTGAAAGACTGTTTTGTTATCTCGTAAACTGCGAGATGAACTTCCACGCGTTCTCGTTCGTGTGGCGACGGCACTCATGGATCTGGTTGTCGATGCTCGCCAGCGCCGTGCGGCACACGCCGTCCTCGCTGTTGTAGTAGCGAACCGTCAGAATGCTGCCGCGGGACTCGTCCGGAACCTTCTCGATGCGGTCGGGCTCTTCGCCGTAGACCGGATCCGCCCAGTTGTCCTTGTCCGCATAGGAGAGGTTGAACTTCTTCGCGATCTTATTGACATCCGCAAGATACTGAATGCGCTCAAGTCCGCTCTCCGCCTGGAACGGAAGCTCCGGCAGATGGGACTTCTCGCCGCCCGAGTAGAACACCGGAACCGGCACATCCGCGTTCATGCGCGGGTCGCCCACGGACAGGCCGAAAGGATTGTTCTTCACCGGGAACAGTGCGCTGGCGGGCGCCAGTCCGGCGAAGAGCTTCGGGTACTCCTGGAACATATCCCAGGTCTTGCCGCTGCCCATGGAGAAGCCGGTGGCATAGATGCGGTGCTCATCGATCTTGTATTTCTTCTTCAGGTCCTCGATCACCGCAACAACCTCCGTTGCGGTCACGTCCTGATGATTCTCAAGGGAGACGAAGAGGAAGCCGTACTTGTGCGCAACCTCCCACCAGCCGGCGACGAAGGTGAGATACATCGACGTGTCTCCGCCGCCGTGGAAGCCCATCATCAAAGGCGCGGGACCGTTGTCAAACGCATCGTTGTTGTAGTACGCAAAATACCCCACCTTGTGCTCGGGCTCGTCCTTGTAACGGCCGCGGTTGTCCGGGGATGTCTTCACAAGGGTATATCCCACATCCTCGGTCATGCCGAGCTCCTCGAAATCGGGCTCGATCTCGATCTTGCCGCACCACATCTTAAACTTCTTCACGAAGCTTCCGAAGTCCGCCTTGTAATCGGCAACCGCCTTCACCAAAAGGTTCTCGCACTCGCCGAACGCCGCGTTCACCTCTGCGGAGTTGGCAACGCTTAAGATCGCAATGTCCTTGCGGTCCACCTTCGGAATCACGGAGAGGCGCTCCATCGAGCACATGGCCGGCGTGATCTCGCCCGGGCCCCAGAGATACTCGCCCTGCAGCGTCGTGAGCAGGTTCTTCGCGACATAGTCGGCCGAGACGCCGTAGCTGTAAATATCCGCGCGGAAGATGGCGCCGCGCACGAAATAGCCCTGGAACTCTCTCGTAAAGAAGTTCGTGATCTCCACAATGCCGTCCTTGTAGAACGGATTCATCTTGACCTCGGCGATCAGCGCCGCGTACAGGTCCGCCGTTGCATTTGCCCAGCCGCCCTCACAGGTGGGATATACGAACAGTACGCTGGAATCCACCGCGGAAGCGATGTCCGCCAGTCCGGTCTTCTTCGCAAATGCGATCGCCGCCTCCATGTCCTGCGGCTTCTCCTCGAACACCGTGAGCATCGGTGCGCGGAACGTGTAGTTGTTCACCTGCCCGTCGATCGTCGTCGCCGGCACGTACACCTTTAACTCGAACAGATCGTAGCGGTTGCTCCAACTCTTTCCCCCGTCCGGATACGTCGTAACCTCCGGTCTTACCATCATAGCCATTTTGCTTATACCTCCTTCAATTCGTGTATGAAAAATACACATTGTAGGAAGTGTACCACACGGGCACACCCCATACAATGTGTATTGTTATCCGGATTCGTAACTCAGCGCATTTTCCGCATGATCTTCGAAAAATCCACCCTGCTCTTTCTACGGTTTCTCCTCGACGATCACGATGCGGCCCTGACCGGTGAGATCCCCGTACTCCCCGCCGATGACGCCGCCTAAGGACCCGGAGATGAAATCGATCAGCATCTGGTTATCAAGCTTCACACAGTTCTGAAGCACCGGCGCTCCGCTCCACATGGAGAAACCGTCGCCGAGGTTTAACAGCATGTAATTGTGCCCGGCAAGGGTGTACTTTTTCTGCGGATCGATGGGCTCGCCGCCGACCTTCACGTTTTTCACGCGGCGCTCGCCGGTGACGCCCGTGAACACGCCGTTGGCATCCGCGGTGCAGGAGGAATCGATGTAGCTGTGAATCTCATACGTCAGGCCGGAAACCTGCAGAAAGCCGCCGTTTTCGTCCGGCACCCTGCTTACGCCCCACTCCAGAGCGTCCAGGATCTGCTGTCCGGTCACCTCCACCACGCAGAGATAGTTTCCGAAGGGATAGACGTTTAAGATGTCCTTCTGCGTGATGTTGCCCGCGGCGATCGATGTGCGGATTCCGCCGCCGTTGCAGACACCGATGTCGGCGCCCGACTGCAGCCGGTAGGCGTCCGCGCACAGGTCGCCTAAGTTCGTCTCGGCGCGGCGGACCATGCGGACGGGCTTGCCGTTTGTGTCAACCGCCACAGGATCGCTTATGGTGAGATCCACCTGCGTTGTCGCCACCACCTCGTTAAGCTTGTCATTTAACACATCATAGGCATCCGCAACCGCCTTCGACATCTCGTTGTCAAGCCCTAAAAGCTCCGCTGCGGAAACCTCGTTTGTCCACGTATAGCGGCCGGTAGTGATCGAGCCGTCCTTTGCGATCCGGCACCATCCGATGTCGGAAAGCTTCGTGCCGACGGCTGCGCGCTGCACCTTGCCGCCGCTTTTGTTCGTCATCGTCACAAAATCGGTGTCATGGCTGTGGCCGTCGAGGAAGACGTCGATGCCGTCGGTGTGCGAAATCACGTCCGCGTAGGTCCACGGCGCGCACTCCGCCTCGTTTCCGAGGTGCCCAAGAACCACGACATACTCCGCGCCCGCGGCGCGGGCTGCGTCCGTCGCGGTCTGCACGGCTTTGTACAGCGCCTCGCCGGTCTCATCCTGCAGGAAACCGTAGACGTAGTTTTTGTTCTCATCCATGAAGTACGCCGGCGTGGAATCCTTGATGGTGTTCGGCGTCGTCACGCCGACAAATGCCACCGTCCTTCCGCCGACCTCCCGGATCACGAACGGCGAAAAGACAAGCTCGCCCTTGTAGTTGAAATTGCAGCTGACGTAAGGAAAGGAAGCCTTCTTCGCAAGGGACAGAAACTGCTCCATCCCGTAGTCAAATTCATGATTGCCCGGGATCGCCGCGTCGTAGCCCATTTTGTTCATCAGCTCCGTCAACGCCTCGCCGCGTGTCATGGTACCGATGGGCTCGCCCTGAATGTTGTCGCCGTCATCCACCAGCAGGACCTCGTCGCCCTGTGCCTTAAGGTACTCGCGGATCTCCCACAGCCCGGCGTAGCCGAAGCCCTTGTCGATGCCGCAGTGAATGTCGCTTGTAAAGAGAATGACAACATCGCCGCTCTTTTCCGTCGGCGCTTCAGTAGGCGTGGCCGCGGGCGTCTCCGTGATCAACGGATTTGACGGCGTCCCGGTGACCGTCGGCGTTGCCGTCGCGGTCGGGGTTGCATTTTTCGAATTGTCCTTGCCGCATGCCGCAAGCGCGAGCATCATCCAAAGGGCGATGACCGCGCACAGCGGGCGAACCGGTCTGTGTTTCATTTTCTGTATATCCTCCGAAATTCCCGATCATTCAAACAGTGAGATGTCCCGCAGGACCGCACCCGCGAAGCGCTCGGCGATCTCCGTCTTCTCATCCCAGAAGGCCTTTCCCTCGGGCGTCACCATGGGCGAATCCTTCTGCATCGGCACCGTGTACCGGCTGTAGTGGTTGTAGCAGTCGAAAAATGTGGCATTTTCCTTGCGCGCCCGCACGATCAGCGTGTCCATCACGATCCCAAGGGCGCCCATGTCGTCGAGGTAGTCCGCCTCCATCAGCATTAAAAGAGTGCGGTCGAGGTCCGGCTCGGTCATGCGCCATTTGTCGGAGTGGGCACCCACCAGACCGCAGATGTACTCCACACGGTCCTCAGGATAGCCGTGCTTAAGAAGATACTCGCGGGTAATCGGCACACCGGCCTTCGCGTGGGGCTCTCCCGTGCGGATCGACACTGCCCGGCCCACATCGTGGAAAATGGTGGCGATCATCAGGTCCTCATACCGAAGCCCCGTCTTGTCCGGGGTCGCATCGTAAAGGCGTTTTGACCACCCGAGGACGCGCTTCGTGTGCTCGAACCGGCTGTAGCCGAACTCCAGCTTGTGGACGCCGATGCCGCTTTCGCCCTCGGTCTGCTGCTCCTCCAGAACCTCCTGCACATAGGCGAGCATTCCCGCGTAGTCCGCATCGCCTAAGGCCGCGATGGCTGCATTTTCCTTCTTCGCAAACCACCTTGCACGGACCGCATTGTCCGCAAGGTCGAAGACGCGCATCTCCCGCTCGATGAGTGCGGGATCACCGCCGCCCCGGCGCAGGCTCTCGCGGTTTGCGCGTACCAGGGAAAACAGGCAGTCCGTCCAGACCGGCGTGAAGCCTTCCTCGATCTCGTAGTCCTCCTGCTTTATCGGCACTTTTTCATCGCCGATTTCGCAGAAGTAGTAATAATTCTGCTGCTCAAAGATTGCCTCGGGGTCTTTTGCGTCGCGGTTTCTCCGAAGAACGCTTCCGAACTCCTCGATGGTCTCCGGCAGAACCGTGTAGCCGCTCTCCTCCCGCACTTCGCGGATGAGCGCCTGCTGCGGCGTCTCCCCCGCCTCGATGCCCCCGCCGGGAAACTTGTAGTAGCGGTACTTCTGCGAGTACATCACCAAAACCCTGCCGTCGCGCTCGATGATGGCGCGTGCCGACGGCCGCACATGCACGCGCCCGTCCGGGTTGTAGTCCTTCGTGTCGATGACAAACAGCTCCTTCATTTTCCGCCCTCCGTTCCCGGTAAATGCCACCGCTTGATTGTATCATTTTCCGCGGAAAATGGCAACCGAAACCGCCGCGAAGCCGCCGTTCTTACAATGTTTATAAATCTTCCATCAAAATTCCACATACATTCCATACGTCTTCCATCGAAGCGCGGTATACTCTGCGTAGAACAACGGAAATCAAGCGGTTCGTGGGGGACCGCACATCATCACCGGGAGGTGATCCGAATGAAGACTGCTACCTATTGCAGGAAATTGATAACGCTCCTTCTTACCGTCCTCATGACACTGTTGCTGGTCGCCTGCAGCACACCTGCGGCGACCGATAACGGGACGGCTTCCGCTGCGGAAGAAGGAACGGCCAAAAAGAACAACAAGTCGAATGACAATGCGGATACCGATGACGATAACGGCACCGGCAACCGCTCGGCCGGCAACTCCGGCGAATCCTCGTCCGACGCTGCCGACGCCGTGAAGCTCGATGCGGACGAACTTTTCACCGACCGCGATCTCACGCAGACGCCGGATCTCACGGACGCTTCGGAGATTACCGTAAGCGACGGCAAAGTGATCGACATCACCGAGGAAGGCACCTACCACATCACCGGAACGGCCGCAAACTGCACGATCCGCGTGGATGCGGGCGTGAAGGACAAGGTTGCGCTGGTATTTGACGGCGTCACCGTAAGCAACGAGGATTTTCCGGCGGTGTATGTGGTCAGCGCCGACAAATGCTTCCTCACTTTCTTGGGCACCAACTCCCTCTCCGTGACCGGCGAATTCCGGGCGGACGGGGATACGAATACCGACGCAGTCATCTTCTCGAAGGACGATCTGGTCTTAAACGGCACCGGCTCCGTCACCGTCAACTCAGCGAAGGGCAACGGCGTATCCTGCAAGGATGACCTCAAAATCACCGGCGGCACATACACGGTGACCACGGCTCTGGACAGCTTCGAAGCCAACGATTCCATCGCCGTGAAGGACGGCACCTTCACTATTACCAGTTCGAAGGATGCGTTCCACAGCGAGGATGAGGACGACTACACCGCAGGCTACGTCTACATCGGCGGCGGCACCTTCACAATCACCGCAACCAGCGACGGTATCCGGGGCACCACATTTGTCCGCATTGACGGCGGCACCATCAAGATTACCGGCCGGGAGGCCATCGAGGCAACGTATGTCGTGATCAACGACGGCAATCTCGACCTCTACGGCAGCGACGACGGCATCAACGCTTCGCTTAAGAGCGAGGCCTACACGACGCCCACCATCGTCTTCAACGGCGGTTACACCAAGGTTGCCGTGGGCTCGGGCGACACCGATGCCATCGACTCCAACGGAGATATCTACGTCAACGGAGGAACCATCAATGTCACTTCCGGCATCTCCTCCTTCGACTACGAATACAAAGCCGAATTTAACGGCGGCACCATCATTATTAACGGCGAGCAGGTCGATTCCATCCCCGAGTCCATGTTCGGACCCAGCGGTTTCGGCGGCCGCGGCGGTCAGTTCCCCGGCAACGGAGAGCGCCCCGACGGAACTAATCGTCCTGACGGAAGCGGCTTCCCCGGCGGAAGAAAGAACCGTTCCGGCGATGACGAAAGCCCGTCCGAAGGCAGCGGTGTCTGATCTGTGACACCGTATTTAACAAGCCAGTCTGTCGGCCGTGTCCCATCTGTCCCCCACGGAGGGTCACGGCCATCCCCCAAAAAATAATCCCTGTGTGTATATATTGAGAAAATGACTCCGTATCGTGTATAATCCAGTGAGGGGCGGCGATGCCCCTCACACGTACACTACTGTAACGGGAGGTGCCTATGGCGAAGATTCTGATTGCCGACGACGAGCCGGATATCGTTCGACTGATCGAGCGGTACGCTCTGCGCGAAGGCTATGAAGTGACCGGCGTCGGGAACGGCGACGAGGCGATTGCCGCATGCCGACGGGAGGATTTCGATGTGATTGTCATGGATGTCATGATGCCGGACACGGACGGTTTCACCGCCTGCAAGAAGATTCATGAATTCAAGGACATTCCTGTTTTGATGCTCTCCGCCCGCGGCACCGAGTACGACAAGCTCTACGGCTTCGAGGTGGGCGTCGACGACTACGTGACCAAGCCCTTCTCCCCGAAGGAGCTTCTGGCGCGCATCCGCGTCATTTTGCGAAGGCACAGCGCCGCGAAGGAGGCCCACGCGGGTGAGATTCTCCGGGGCGCCGGCATCGAGGTCGATACCCTCGGGCGCAACGTGCTCATCGACGGTGTGAAGACCGATCTGACCGCCAAGGAGTACGCCATTTTGCAGTGCCTGTTGCAAAATAAGGGCATCGTGCTCTCCCGCGACAAGATCATGAACGATGTCTGGGGTTACGACTATTTCGGCGATGACCGCACGGTCGACTGGCAGATTAAACTGCTGCGCGGCAAATTAGGTCCGTATCGCGACAATATACACACAATCCGAGGGGTGGGATACAAGTTTGAAGACTAAGAAAAGGCGGTCCTTCCGCTTTAGGCTGTGGACATCGTTTGCCGTATTCACCGCATTTGTCTTTTTGATGCTGTGGCTTCTGCAGACTGTGTTCTTCCAGAACTTTTACGACAGAATGATCATCCGCAACACCAAAAAGGTGGCGCGGGCGGCGGCCGAAGACATCGAGGATTGCAAAAGCACGGCGGCGATCAAGGAAATCATCGATCGGTATGCGATGAACAACGACCTCATCATTTTCCTTCTGGACAAGACGGGCAAAGAATACCTGATCAGTGCGGACGCCTTCAGCCAGACCATGCGTCCGGGGCGTCGGAACGAGGACCCCAAGGGACAGCCGGGATTCCAGCCGGGCGAGGACCCGGAGCTTCCGCCGGACGACAAGCTGGAACCTCCGCCGGGCGGTTTCCAAGGCAAGGAGATGCCGGGGGACGATCCCTCGCAGGCGCCGGGTGACTGGAACCGGAAAGGCGAGCGCAGGGACTTCCCGGAGTACGGCCCGTTCAGCGAGTGCGCCGACCTCATGATCACGAAGACAAGCGGCTCCGACGCGGACATCCGCGAGGGCGATTTCTTCATCTACGGTCTGGACGTAAGCTACTGCGACCCGGACGTTGACGCCTGCATCCTCGTCGGTGCAACCGTCGGCACCTCGGGCCCCACGGTCCGCGTCATCCGCATCCAGCTCATCTGGGCTACGGCCCTGTCGCTTTTGATCGGTTTCGCGATCTCGTGGATCTGGTCCAGAAAATTCGCCGGCCCGGTGGGCAGACTCTCCGAGAAGGCCAAGAAGCTCGGCGAGCGCGAGTACTCCGCGGAGTATCCGCAGGGCTTCTGTTCGGAGCTTGACGACCTGAGCGACACCCTGGACCGCACAAACGACAAGCTGATCATATCGAAGAATTTTCAGACGGAGCTGATGGCCAATGTCTCCCACGATCTGCGGACGCCGCTCACGATGATCAAGGGCTACGCCGAGATGATCACCGACATCTCCATCGACGATCCCGAGCAGTGCAAAAACGACATGCAGGTCATCGTCAAGGAGGCCGATCGTCTGACTGCTCTCGTGAACGAAATTCTCGCGTATTCCGAGCTGCAGACGGCGGACAAGCTCGAATATTCTACACAAGTAGACCTTAGTAATTTAACTACTTCCGTGGTTGAGAGTTTCAATACGCTCGGTCGGCCCGACGGCATCACCGTCGAGTCCGAGATTGCCGCAGACGTGGCGGTTGACGGCAGCCGGAGCCACCTCGAGCGTGTGCTCTACAACCTCATGGAAAATGCCGTTCGCCACTCCGGCGAAAGCAAGATCATCCGCGTCGTTCTCCGCAGGGAGGAAGACGTCGCGAAGCTCTCCGTCACCGACTTCGGCGAGGGGATCCCCGCGGAGGAGCTCGCCCACATCTGGGACCGCTACTACACCGCACGCCAGCGCGGCGGCAAGGGTGTCTCCGGTCTCGGTCTCGCCATCGTAAAGCAGATCGTTTCGCTTCACGGCGGCAAATGCGAGGTTTCCTCGGAGCCCGGCAGGGGAAGCACGTTCACCGTGTCCCTCCGGACTGTAACAACGCTTTCCAGTTAACTCCGATTTGCATAACAAAGAGGCAGACTACCGGTTTCCACATTTTCCGGCAGTCTGCCCCTTCTTTTTTACATGAATCCTTTTGCTGCCCGCTACTCCTGCCCCGCAAAGACGGTGGTCTGCAGCGCGCTCATATCAACGCCGGTCTCCAGGCCGTAGTACATCTTCTCAAAATAGTCCGTGAACAGCTCCACGTCCTCCGCCAGAACCGCATGTCCCTCACGATGAAAATGCATCGCAAGCCGGTCCGAAAGTCCTGCCTCCCGGTACGCTTCCGCGGCCTTTTTGCAGCACTCCCACATGGACGGTGCGTTCACCCAGTCCTCGCTCATGCACGCCGCGATCACAAAGTAACAGCGGTTTTCGTCCATCGCAAGGATCGGCAGCCACTCCTGGTCGTACGGGATTTCCGAGGGCTCCCGGTACGCAAGGAAGCGGTCGTTGAACCATCCGCGCTCCGCATCGGACTGCAGGCAGGAAAGCGGCTCATTTTCCGCGTAGGTGTACGAGGCGGGGCCGCCCACGGCCGTGAGGTCGTAGGTCTTGCCGGTGGAGCGATAGTTGTAAAGCGCCAGTCCGCCGGCCCCCGAACACGCCGGGATCGTCATGCGGAAGCGCTTCTCAAACGCACCGCAGACCGCTGCCGATTTGCCGCAGCGGGACACGCCCGTCACCATCGACGCATCCGCATCGAGATGCAGCTCGCGGTCGAGGCCGCCGTACACAGCATCCAATATCTTCGACGCACCCCAGGCCCAGCCCATCAGCACGCCGGTCTGCTCCGCCGGATCCTCGCCGTACGGATAAATGTCATAGAAATTGCCCTTGCGCTCGGTGTTGTCCGAGGCCATGGCAAAACAATTGAACACAAGGATCGCATAGCCGCGGCGCAACAGCTCGTCCGCCGGCATCAGCGGATGAAGCGACACCACGAAGGGCGACCCCTTCGGGAACCGCGCTCTCGCAGTCTCCTCCGGCAGGTACGCATGGATCGTAAATGCGGTCTCTCTGCCGTCCTTCTTCACGGTGATCTTCACCAGTTCCCCGCCGATGACGGCGAAGGGATTGCGGGGCTTGTCCGTCTCCGCAGCCTGCGGGTCGGGCCCCAGCAATTCGTATGACACGGCCTCGCCGTCGCGCCAGAAGCCGTACATCTCACTCTCGTAAAATGCACGCACCTCCGCGATCTTCGCCGCGCTTATTTTCCCCATAACTGCTCCTCCCGGATCCGCCACACGTACTGTGACGAAAAATGCATCATCCGTCCCTTATACCGTTCCGGAGATCGCCTTGTCGATGGATGCCGCAGCCAGCTTGCCGGCGCCCATGGCGCTGATGACCGTCGCCGCACCGGTGACCGCATCGCCGCCTGCGTACACGCCCTTGCGAGTCGTAAGGCCGTCCTCGTTCACGATGATACCGCCCTTTTTGTTGACCTCAAGGCCTTCCGTCGTGGACTTGATCAGCGGGTTCGGGCTCGTGCCGATGGCCATGATGACCGTCTCCACATCCAGCGTAAAATCGCTTCCCTCGATTACCACGGGGCGGCGTCTTCCGCCGGCGTCGGGCTCGCCCAGCTCCATGCGCACGCAGCGCATGCCGGTCACGAAGCCGTTTCTCGCATCCCTGGGATCGTCCGGGTTCTGATAGCCGAGGATCTCGGTTGGATTGCACAGAAGGCGGAATTCAATGCCTTCCTCCTCCGCGTGCTCAACCTCCTCGCGTCTTGCGGGAAGCTCCTCCATGGAACGGCGGTACACGATGTACACCTTGTCCGCGCCCAGGCGCAGAGCCGTGCGCGCCGCGTCCATCGCGACGTTGCCGCCGCCGACAACCGCCACGCGGCCGCCCTTCATGATGGGCGTGTTGGGGTTCTCGCGGTAGGCCTTCATCAGGTTGCTTCGGGTGAGGAATTCATTGGCCGAATACACGCCCTTATACGCCTCACCGGGAATGTTCATAAAGTTCGGAAGGCCTGCGCCGGAGCCGACAAATACAGCCTCGTAGCCCTCCTCGAACAGCTCGTCGATGGTCAGTGTCTTGCCGATGATGACATTGGTTTCAAAGGTGACGCCAAGGGCCTTCAGGGACTCCACTTCCTTCGCCACGATGGACTTCGGAAGACGGAACTCCGGAATGCCGTACACTAAAACGCCGCCCGCCGTGTGAAGCGCCTCGAACACCGTCACGGCGTATCCCTTCTTCGCAAGGTCGCCGGCGCAGGTAAGGCCGGACGGGCCGGAGCCGACGATCGCCACACGGTGGCCGTTTGATGCGGGAGCCTGAGGCTTCTCCGTTACATTGGCGTTGTGCCAGTCGGCGACAAAGCGCTCCAGACGGCCGATGCCCACGGGCTCGAACTTGATGCCCAGGGTGCATTTGCTCTCACACTGCGTCTCCTGCGGGCATACGCGGCCGCAGACCGCCGGCAGCGAGGACGTCTGCTGGATCGTCTGATACGCTCCCTCGAAGTCTCCCTTCGCGATCAGCGCGATAAAATCCGGAATGTTGACATTCACGGGACAACCGCTCACACAGGGGCGGTTCTTGCAGTTGAGGCAGCGCTTTGCCTCCTCCACTGCCACTTCCACGGGGTATCCCAGAGCCACCTCGTCAAAATTGCGCGCGCGGACTTCCGGGTCCTGCGTCGGCATCTCATGCTTCTTTGGATCGATAGCCATACTCAGTTCCCTCCTTCCGCCTGACGGAAGAGGTTGCAGACCTCCTCGTGGGCGCGACGCTCATACTCAAAATACATCCGACCGCGGGACATTGCCTCGTCGAAATCAATCTCATAGCCGTTGAAGTCCGGGCCGTCCACGCACGCAAAGCGCGTCTCGCGGGTTCCGTCCTCCTTCACGAGCGTGATCCGGCAGCCGCCGCACATGCCCGTGCCGTCGATCATGATGGGATTCATGGAAACCGTCACCGGCACGCCGTAGGGCTTGGCCGTAAGCGTTACGAACTTCATCATGATCAGGGGGCCGATGGTGATGATCATATCAAACCGCTCCCCTGCATCCAGCATCTCCTTAAGCGGCACCGTAACGTTGCCGTGGCGGGCGTACGAACCGTCGTCGGTCATGACGATCAGCCGGTCCGAACATGCGGCAAATTCCTCCTCCAGGATCAGCAGATCCTTGCTGCGGAAGCCGATGATGCTCGTCACCTCGGCGCCCAGGCGATGAAACTCCTGCGCAACCGGCATGGCGATGGCGCAGCCGACGCCGCCGCCCACGATGCACACCTTACGGATTCCCTCGGTCTCGGTCGCCCGTCCCAGAGGGCCCGCAAAATCCTCAATAAACTCTCCCTCGTTCTTATGGTTGAGAAGTTCCGTCGTCGCTCCCACGATCTGGAAAATGATCTTGACGGTCCCCTCTTCCCTGTTCACACCCGCCACCGTCAGCGGAATGCGCTCGCCCTCCTCGTTCACGCGAAGGATGATGAACTGCCCCGGCTTTGCCTTTCTTGCAACCAGCGGTGCCTCAATCTCCATCTGCGTCACGGTCGGGTTCAAACTCTTCTTTCGAACCACTTTGTACATACCAGTTATACTCCGTTCCCTCTACGTGTTACGGCGCTGCCCGCCGGACAGCGCCGCTGTTATCAAAGTATACCACAACTCCCTGTAATTCGCAACGTCCGAAGCCGTCAATAGGGCGAATAAAAACGGTATTCCGCGAAAGGAATCTCCTCGCCGTGATACAAAAGACTCAGGACATATGTGTAGAAGAAGACGCCGTCCTTCGTCTCCGTGTTATAATACCACGTCGCATCGAACACGATCTCCAGCTCGTCGCTCAGTTTGCGCGAATCCTTGAAGAAGAACTGCAACTCACTGTACTCCGACTTCCTCCACTGGATCTTATCCTTGGGCAGTCTCGTCTCCATCGCCGTCAGCTTGCTGTATTCCTCCGCCGCATACCGGAAGGCTGTATCCAGCTCTGCCAAGGTGTAATCAAACACCTTGCCGTCCTTCTTCGAAAAATACTCGGTCCCGTCAACTCCGCGGATCGCAATGTTTCCCGGCACCCAGTAATAGTCCGTGGCCTCACCCCAGGAATCCTCGCCGTACAGTAACGGATTTCCTTCCGCATCGAACCATGTCACCGAATCGTATGAGGTGTCATTGTACATCTCCGAAGGATCCCCGTACAGATAACGGTGGATCGAAACTGCAGTCAGCGGATCTCCGAGGCTTGAGAGCTCTTCGAACTTTATTAATTCATAGTAATCCGCATTGTTTTTTCCGCCGCATATCTCAAGTATACGGCAGTCGCGGTAAGCCTTCCCCTCCGTATCGAAGAAGCGGCATTTGACGAGGTAAGAAAATACTCTGTCTCCACCGGCAACATCCGGAATCGCTCCGTACGCTGCAACCTCGCAGACGTCGACCCGGCCGAAGCCCGGGAAAGCGACGGACTCGATCACCTTCTCCCGAAGAAGAGCCTGACCGCGGTAGGCCGCCTTTAATTCATTTTCATACGTCCTGGCGTTGCCTGCAAACTCCGTCCGGAGCGCCGCCAGGTACAGGTCGCTGTCAAACTCCGCCACCGGCTCATCGTTTGCGTTCCGCTCCGAAAGCACCAGTCTGACCTGATCGGTGTTGTAGCCCTCCGCGCTTAAGCACGTCATTGTCAGCTTGTTCCCCGCCGCATCGGTCTTTGTCTCACCGAAAGGCATCAGTGAATCGTAAAGGGAATATCCGTATTCGACTTCCTCGTACCGGACACGCCAGTCCACTGTGAGGGTCGAATTATAACTGTTGCTGACGGTCGTTTCCAGAAGGAAACCGTCTCCGAGATCATACTCGTCGCGGTAGCGATAATGATCGTCATCCACTTTCTGCTGAAAATGCTTCACCGGATACATCACCGCTTCCGAGACACCCTCCGCAAGCATCCGGAAGGATTTCTGAAAATCCGAGGCGCGGAATGCCATGATCTGCCAGTCGTCGGCGGCCTCGGAGAAAAGGATCTGATTCCCCGGCGTGAAAATGTACGCGCCTAACGGTTTCTCTCTCGCGAAACTATCCCACGATACCGTAGACAGCGACGTTGTCTCCAGGAAAACGACCGGCGTACCGTCCGTCTTGAAGAACGCTTTCCCGACGTTCTTCAATGTCCCTTCGTACCCGAAGGAATTATTGTCTGCGGTCAGCACCTTGTCCGCCGAGAGCATCGCCCGGATCGCCTGCAGGGCTCCGTCTGCGTAGTACGGCTCAAAATCCCCCGCGTAGGAACGATACCCCGCGTTATCCTCCGGCTTCAACTCTTCCCGAATAATGCCGTAATACCGTGACTCGTACTCGTACCTCGACTCAATGACGTGAAGCTGGTATTCGACCCGGTAGTAAAATACCTTCGGTGCCGCCCACTCCTTCGGCTTCTCCATGCAGCCGATGCCGGCGTAGCCGTAGGCCGCATGCTCATAGATTTCCAGAGTGCCGGCGTCGTTTAAGTTGATGGCTGCGAGACGTTTTGTGCGAAGCAGCATTTTCCCCTTGAACTCCGCTGCCATCTCCGTGCGAAGCGCTTCGGCGTTCTTCGCAAACACCTCCCCGTCCCGCTTCGCAAAGGCCTCCGAGTCGAAGGTTTCCTCCGTGCTGTCGGCCTCCATGCGGTATGTCAGGATAAGCTTATCGAGAAGCTCTCCCCCGTTGTATTCCCCAAACGGGGAGTTAAATCTCTTTTCCACGATTTCGAAGGAAACCGCCTTCGGCAGCACCTCCGTGGGCGTCGGATCCGGCCGGTCCGTCGGGGTGATTGCAATCTCCTCCGTCGGCGTCGGCGTTTTCGTCGGAGGAACCGTCACCGTGGGCTGTCCGGCGGGCGTTGCAGCGGCAATCGTAGGAACTGCCGTCGGTTCCGGACCGCTCTCCTCCTTGCTCTTTCCGCAGGCACACAGAAGTGCGCACACGAGAAGCAAAAGGAGCAATGCCCGAATAAATCGATATTTCATTCTTCGCAATCTCCTTTCACAGACAGGCTCACTTAAGCAGGTGCCACAGGAAAAATGCAAGGCAGATGCCGAACAGCACCAGATACCATGCGAGGGCAAACGACTCACTGCCCGTGGGCATATCCTTGTAAAGCCGCTGCTTCTCCTCTTTCGTGTCGAACTGGAAGAAGCCCTTTTCCTCGAGTTTCTGCCGCGTGCGAAGACTCTCCATCGCCGCTTCATAGTACTGCTCTTTGCCCTTTGTTATCATGTCGGCGTAGCGGATATCCAGCACCGCGAGAATGATCACCACGGCCAGGCTGACCCCCCAGGCGATCAGACTTCCCTTCCTGCCGTCCGCGAACCAGCTCGCCACCAGCCCCAGAAAGATTATGCCGACGGCGATCCACTGGTTTCTGGTCCGCTCCGTCTGCCAGCGATATATTGTGTTCTCCTTGTAGGACAGAGAAAGCTCCTCATGCATCAGTCCCATACCGTCTCCTTTCCCCCGCTCCGGTCTCTCCCCGGAAAATGCCCCCGAAAACGTATCTACTGCTTCTGCCCCAGAAATGCCCGCACCGCATCCAGGGTGCGCTCTCCGACCTCGCGGCCATGGTTGTAAACGCGCATCAACTCTGCCTCGCTCTTCTCCAGGTGCGAGATTGCAAGCGGCGCGTCCGGCCGAAGCACGAAAGCAGCCCCGGAAGCCTCCTGTCTGGCAACGTAGGCGGTCTCCTCGTTGTACATCACGTGGCGATACTCCATCGCCTCCACTGCCTTCGGATACTTGCGCAAAGCAAGCCGGATCCATTTCATCTTGTCGTTCGGCTCCTTTACGTACCCCTCCGGCTGTGTGAGGATCACCACATTTTTCTCATACCCCTGCCCCTCCATGAACTTAAGAGGGATCGAGTCCGCGATGCCGCCGTCTAAGAAGCGCCGGTTGCCGATCGGCACGACTTTGGAAACCACCGGCAGGGACGCCGACGCGCGGATCCACTGCATGTCATACGCACCGCCGTCGCGAAGCCGCTTGTACACGGGGCGCCCGGTCTCCACGTCGGTTGCCGTTGCGAAGAACTCCATCGGATTCGCGGCAAAGGCCTCCGTATCGAAGGGATCCAGCTCGTTCGGCAGCGTGTCGTAGCAGAATTTGGCGCCGAAGATGTCGCCGGTCAGAAGCCACGAGAGGTAGCTTTTGTAGCGCCAGTTGCCGGCGTATTTTACGTTGTAACGAATGCCGCGGCCGATCTGCCCGGACTTGAAATTGCAGCCGAAGGCCGCTCCCGCGGACACGCCTACCGCACCGCCGAAGGTGATGCCGCCCTTCTCCATCCAGACGTCCAGAACGCCCATCGTAAACAGACCGCGCATTCCGCCGCCCTCCAAAACAAGACCGTACTTCATCGATGTCCTCCCCCTCATTTTCCGAATATTCCGCACACGCGGTTGCAGATAAGCCTACGTATATTACCGCACATTATAGCATGAAACCGCCGAATAAAAAAGAGTTCTTTCGGAAAATGAACCCCGCACAAAGCGGAACGCAGGTGTCCCCCCAATTGACACCTGCGTCCCATGCTCGGTTATCCGATTGTATGTCAAATCCTGACGCAGATTGTCAGGCGTCCCCCCTCGTATTCGGCGGAGATACTGCCGTTCATCCGCTCCGTCAGCGCCTTCGCGATGGAGAGCCCCAGCCCCGTGGAATCGCGGGAGGCCTTCCGGGTGTAGAAACGGTCAAACAGATGCGCCACGGCATCGGCCGACAGCGTTTCTGCGGTGTTGGTGAAACGGACCGTACCGTCCTCAGCAAGAGAGATCGCGAGGTCGCCCTCACTGTATTTGACGGCGTTATTTAAGAGATTGTTGAAAATTCTGGCAACCGCTGCCCGGTTGGACCTTCGCTCCACGCGGGTTTTGGTGATCTCCACCTGCGGCTCGATGCCGCGTGCGGAAAGGGCCGGGTAAGCGCCTGCAATGCTCTCCTCCAGCACCTGGTTGATCAGCACGTCATCCTCCATCGGCATCGACTCATTGGAGAGGATGACGGAGTAGCGGAACAGCTCCTCCGTGAGCTGCCGCATGATCTCGGCGCGCTCCTCGATGATGGCAAGATACTCCGCCTGCTTCCCCGGGTCGTTTGTGCGGTGCAGAAGGTCCAGGTACCCGCAGATGGCCGTAAGCGGCGTCCGCAGGTCGTGGGAAATGTTCGTGACCGCCTCCTTCACCTCGCGGTCCCCGGTGTGGTACCGAAGATACGCCTCGCGGAGTTTGCAAAGCTCCCGGTTGATGGTGTCGGCAAGGTCGCACATCACGGAATCACTGCTGTCCAAGGTGATGATCGTGTTGGTGTCCCGGTTCAGTTTTTCCTCCATTTGCCGTCCGATGTCCCGCGCGGCTTTCCGCATCAGGATGATCTTCCAAAGGCTCAGGATAAGCGCGACGCTCACCGCCGCCAGAATCGCATAAATCATAGGCGCCTCAAAAAACTACTTTGTTACCGTCTGCCCGGGCTCCGTGGAAATCCACAGTTCCTCCGAGCACCCGACCGCGTTGATCTTCGTATTGTTGTTGTACATGCATCCCACATAAATGAGCTTCGGACAGTAACTGATGTCCAGTTCCTCCAGCCAGTTTGACTCGCACACGAGGTTCCACAGTTTCGGAGAACCGTGAACATCCAGCTTCGTCAGGTGGTTCGAATCGCACTCGAGCTCCTCCAGAAACTCTGTCTCCGTGCCCAGACGCAGTTCCGTCAATAAGTTCGCTCCGCAATACAACAGCTTCAGTTCCGGTTGACCGCTTACATCCAGCACAACCAGATAGTTGCTTTCGCACTTCAGCTCCTGCAGCTTAGTGTTGGCCGAAAGATCGAGCTGAATCAACTGGTTACCTCCGCAGTTCAGCACTTCAAGACTCGGTGCCCCGGCAAGATTCAGAACCGCGACATCGTTCGTTTCGAGGTTCAAAACACGCAATTTCGGATTGTCCCCGAGAATCAGTTTTTTCATTCCTTCATACATCAACGGGGTGTATGTCCACTGCTCCATTCTACCCTGCTCGGAACAATCCACGGACTCCAGTTCCGTGTTGGAGCTCAGATCCAGAGTTTCAATCATGTTGTGGCTGCAGTCAAGCACCGCAAGCTTCGGGTTGTTTCGAAGCGACAGCTCCTCGATGCCCCATCTCTGACAGGTAAATGTCGTCAGATTCGGAAAAACCGACAGCCATTGCGAATTCCACTCCGTGCATTTTATGTAGTCCGGCAACTCGGGAAGCGATATGGTTTCCACCGCGTCCATCTCCTCCTTTGCAAACACGCCGTCGTGGTTTACGTCGACTGTCTCCTCCGCATACTTTTGAAATTCGCCGTGAAAGGCGTTGGCAAACGGTTTCTCATCCGGAACCAGATATCCGCTCCCGACGAGGGACAAAAACGCCAGACACGCGGTAACTACTGCCGCCAGGAGGTACGCCAGTGTGACAGCCGGTTTTGTTTCTTTTTGCTGCTTCATGACTCCCCCTCCTCCCAATACGTAAGGCCCTCGCTCCAGTCCTCTTCTTCCACTATGTGAACCGTAACATCCGGATCTTTGATGAACTGCCTCGGAATCGTATTGATATATATGTCAGTAAGTCTCGGGTTCGAAGCGCACTGCACTCCTGCATTGTCAAAGTAACCGAAGCCATCCGCAAAATGTATCCGCAGCTCCGTGTACAGATTCTCCGTACAGTTCAGGGAATAGAGATTCGGCGAATCCCCGAGCAAAAGCTCAACCATATTGTTCTGCGAGCAATCCACCTCCTGAATCGCCAGACACTTGCTCAGATCCAGGTTCCGGATTTGGTTGCCTCGGCACTTCAGATACGTAAGCTGATTTTTCTCCCCGAGAACCAGTTCACTCAGCTGATTGCCGTTGCACTCCAGTGAACCAAGCTTCGGATTTTCGGACAGATCGAGTTCTTTCAGAGGATTATCCGAACAATACAGTGCATACAGTCTCGGACAGTGTGTCACATCGAGATTCTTAAGACCGATGCCCCGGACTCCCAGATGGGCCAGTTCCGGGTTATTGCTTAGGTCAAGCTCAAAATCTTTCGGAAACGGATTGTTGTCGCATGCAAGTATCTGCAACTTCGGATTGCCGCTTACATCCAACGCTGACACATTGTTGTTGAAAAAACTCAGCATCTCCAATTCCGGAAACCGGCTTACATCCAGCTGCCGGATGCGGTTGTTGGCGCAGTAAAGAATCTGCAGATTTCGAAGCCCGCTCAGATCCAGTTCCCGGATCCTGTTGTTCATGCAGGAGATGTATTCGTATTTCTCATCATCGCAATCCTCAGCGGACCAAAGCAGCAATTCCTCGAGATCGTTATCGTCGCAATGAAGCGAATTCATGTGCTTAAGACCGCGAAGATCCAGCGACTTCAGGTGATTTTTGTTGCATTCAAGCCCCAGGAGCTCCGGCATCCCGGAAAGATCCAGCTCCGTGAGCGCGTTACTGTTGCATTCCAGATACTTAAGCGTCTCGATCTGAAGCGGAAGTGAAGACAATATGTTGTTCGAGATTTGCAGGGATTCCAGCTTGCTCTTCCTGCTTAATAACAATGTTCCCAGAAAATTGTTGTTGCAATTCAGCTGCAGAAGTCCCGGGTTAGCCCGGAGATCCAGCTCGTAAAGCACATTGTCCGAGCAGTTCAGCCTTGTGAGTTTCCGATTCCCGCTCAGGTTTAATTCCGCGATATAGCCGCACCGGCAGTCCAGTTCCTCCAAATTGCGGAACACCTCGATCCCGCGAAGGTCACCCAGATCGTCCATGTTGTCGAGGTGAAGTTCGCGGACGTTCCCGGCTTCCGACCAGCTGAGTTTTCCGTCATGATTCAGGTCCAGGTACGAGAGCACCACCGAGTGAAACGCGGGGCTCGGAAATGTCTTGTCGATGTCGTACACGAAGTACCGGTTCACGACAAATGTAATCCCCAGCCACAGCGCAACCGGCGCTGCCACACAGTACAGAACCCATTGTTTTATTCCTAATGGTTTCTTCATAGTATTCCCCCTCAAACAGAAGACCGACGTCCTCTGACAAGCTGCATTTTCCGAATTCCCGCGTCCCGTGCCGTGTCGCCCGGGTTACGCAAGATTCTTCCGATGCAGCAACACTACCGAAACCGCCGCGAAGACGATTCCTGCAAGAATGCCGCCGATCAGCGTCGCGGAAGCCGTCACCGGAATCCGGGTTACATCGTCCCCCAGATGGGTCGTCGGGATCAGCGAGACAAACCGGCGAAGACCGTCGCTCTCCGCGGCTGCATTTGCCGTCAGAACGCCCGCTTCCGCCGCCGCAAAGAAGACGAGCAGGATGGTGATGATATTCTCATATCCGCTGCTTAGGACACTGATCGCCATGGACAGCCAGACAAATGCAAGCATCAGAACAAACGTCATTGCGCTGTTCGTAAAAAGCGTGCCGCTGCTCATGACCTCCTCCACCGCATACTCTCTCGCATGCTGCGCAAAGTACACGGTCAGATTGTAGACGACCAGCAGGAAAATGCAAAGAGACATGAGCACCAAAGACCAAGAGGCGGCGATCGCCGTCCGCGAGAAGCCCGCTGCCACCTTGTTCCGCAGGATGCCGTAGTTCTGCTCCTGCGTCACGAAGACGACGGTCATGATCCCGGCCACGGGAATCAGAAAAAGATAGGACTGCGCGTACGCCATCACTGCCTGGTACCCCGGGCAGAGCGGTAACGTGAGCAGGCCCGCACAGATTGCCGCCGCTGCCGCGATCACCGGCCGCAGGCTGCACCAGAATCTTGTAAAATCATTTCGCAATAATCGAGTCATACCTTACCTCCCCCAAGTGCGTCCAGCAGATTTTCCGCACGCTCGGTGCGCTCCTCAAGCTCCAGCACATCGCACCCTTCCTTCGCAAGGGCCATAACAAGCTCCGTGATCTGCGGCTTGCCGTAGATGTCCGCCGTGTCGGCGTCCAGAACGCGGTGCTTGATGTCTTTTGCCACCAAGACCCGGGCAAGCGCGTTGACATCGGAGACCTTCACGCGCAGAGCCGTCTCCTGCGCCGCCTTCATCTCCTCCGACGAAAGCTCCCTCACGAGATCGCCGTGGGTGAGAATTCCGTACCGGTGAGCCAGCCCGAAGAGAGTCTCCGGATCCGTGGCAGTCACAAGGATCGTGATCTCCCGCTCCCGGTTGAGGAACTCCAAAAGTGCCGCCACCGACGCCCTCTGCTGTGCGCCGAGGCCCTCCAGGACACCGTCCGCCAGAAGCAGATCCGGATTGCCGCACAGAGCCATGGCGATCGCCGCGATCACCGGCTTTTCCTCCGGAAGCTTCGCTGCCTTCGTGCGGGCAAACTCCGTAAGTCCGGTGAGCTCCATCACCTCGGCCGGCCGGTCCTTCCCCGGGATTCCGAGAAGACGACACTGCCTTTTTAAGTTGGCCGCAAGCGTCTCTCCCGGCACGAGGAATCCCCCTGCCGCTGCGACACCGATGCGCCGCTGCTCCGATGCAAAGCCTTTTTGCGAATTCTCCCTGCCGAAGATTTCATATCCCCCGCTTGTGGGCTTCGCAAGCCCCGCAAGCACGCGAACCAATGTCGACTTGCCTGCACCGTTTTTGCCGACAAGCCCGTAAATCATGCCTCTGGTCAGATGCAGATTGATTTTGTCAAGCGCGACGATGCGCCCGAACCGCTTTGTGAGATCTTTTGTTTCCACTGCATACTCTGCCATTTCGCATCCCCCCTTTCGGCCTCAGAATAGCACAGCGCTGTTAAGAAACCGATTAAGACAACCGTTAAGATTCCGTAAAGATTCGCGCACACATTCGTAAAATGCTTATTTTCCGTCGTTTACGCTTTCTGCCGGCACAAACCGGAAGCCGATCCCCCAGACTGCCGCAATGCAGTCGCGGCCGCAGATGTCCCGCAGCTTTTTCCGCAGGTTATGGACGTGCACCTTGAGGGAGTCCTCGGTGCAGTCCGGTGTGTCCTGCGCAATCAGCTCAAGAAGCGACAGCTTCGCCACCACGCGGTCTTTGTTGGTCAGTAAGATCTTCGCAATCGCACACTCCGTGCGGGTGAGCTTAGCGGTTTTGCCGCCGTACGCCGCCGTGTGCAGATCGCAGTCGAGGACGATGCCGTCGCAGGAGATTCTCGTCTCCTCCTGAGGGCGCCTCCGGTCGCGGAGAGCAACCCGCACCCGCGCCACAAGCTCCTCGACGCGAAAAGGCTTCGTGATGTAGTCCGCCGCGCCGCCGATCAAGAGATCCACCTTCTCCATGGTGTCGGCCCGCGCACTCACGATGATCACCGGAATTCCCGCAAAACTCGGCAGCACTTCCTCCCCGGAAAGCCCCGGCAGCATGCGGTCCAAAAGAATCAGGTCCGGCCGGCCCGCGGCCACCGCCATCAAAGCCTCCGTCCCCGAGTATGCCTTTCGCACGGCAAATCCTTCCCCCGTCAGCGTCTCCTCCAAAAGCTTGCTGATGGCAACATCGTCATCCACGATCAAAATCGTATCCATGAAAGATACCTCCCCGTAGCATCATTTTTCACCCCGTGCCCCCGCAAAAACGGAGAGCCTTTGGGCTATTGTATCACAGAAAATGCAAGTTGATAAGACAAAAAAGCCCGACGCGAAACATTCTCATGCCCGCGCCGGGTAAGTCAGGATATAAAGGTTGCTTATGGTCTGCCATTCTACATGAGTAGTCTGGCTTACTGTCTACTTCTCAGGGCTCCCCCACACCGGAGTGCCTCCCCTTCGCAACCGCCGGAAAACGTCATGTTCGGGCGTTCGGCATTTGCTGCCGGACCTTCGTCTCAACCGGCTCTTCTGCTGCCGCGGGCAGGCTGGCCGAAGCCGTCCGGAGCGTAGCCCACAACGCTGCTCACGGAGTTGCCGTTCTCGTCGAGCTCCTCAACGGTCTCGATCTCGCCGTCGCGGACGCGCACAAGCTTCGTACCGTAGCGGGCAGCCTCCTCGGAGTGCGTAACCTGCACGATGGTCTTGCCGTATTTCTTGTTGATCTCACGGAAGAGCTCCATGATCTTCATGCCGGTCTTGGAATCCAGGTTACCGATGGGCTCGTCGAGGAAGAGGATCTCCGGGTCGAACACCAGAGCTCTGGCGATGGCCACTCTCTGCTGCTGACCGCCGGAGAGCTCGCGGGGCGTGAGCTTTCTCTTGTCGCTCATACCGATGATCTCCAGAACTTCGTCGATCTTCGCCTTGTAGGAGGAACGCTTGCGGCCCGCAATCATCAAAGGCAGCGCGATGTTGTCCTCCACATTCAAGTTCGGAACCAGGTTGTAGAACTGGAACACGAAGCCGATCTTGTCGCTGCGCATGTCGCACAGCTCCTTTTCCTTCAGGGTTTTCAGGTCTCTCCCCTCGATGCTCACGCTGCCCGAGGTCGGACGGTCAAGGCCGCCCAGAAGATAGAGAAGGGTGGATTTGCCGCAGCCCGACGGGCCCATGATGGAGACGAACTCGCCGTCCTCCACCGTAAGATTGATATTTTTCAAAACGTGGGCAATCTCCTTGCCGTTAACGAACGATTTGTTAAGATCCTTAATTGCGATAGCACTCATTTTTATATCCTCCGATGATTGTTTTATATTTGAATTTGACTTGGTTAATTATTCGTACTTCAGTTCTGTCACAACGCTCAGCTTCTTGCTCTTGCGCATGGTGGAGAGGGACGCCAGGAACACGATTGCGGCAAATGCAGCCAAAAA
>CACZRV010000147.1 GCA_902783725.1 uncultured Lachnospiraceae bacterium
CATGATGATGTCCGGGTCCTGTCGCAGAATGGAACGAAGCGCGGATGCGAACGTAAGACCTGCTTTCGGATTGACGTGTACCTGGTTGATACCGTTGATGTTCGCCTCGACAGGGTCCTCAACGGTGATGATATTCACTTCTTCTCTGTTCAGCTCGGAAAGAGCCGTGTACAGGGTGGTGGACTTACCGGAACCGGTAGGTCCGGTTACGAGGATGATTCCGTGGGGGTTCGCCAGGATGTGGTCGAACACCTTCATCTCCTCGTCCGAGAAACCGAGGTCTTTTTTGTTTCTCGTAAGTGCTGTCTTCATCGCAAGTCGCATTACGCATTTCTCGCCGTAATACGTAGGAAGGATGGAGACACGGATATCGTACTCGACACGGTCGACCGTCTGGCTGATACGACCGTCCTGCGGCTTTCTCTTTTCGGAGATGTCCATGCCGCCGATGATCTTGAGTCGCGCGATGATCGCGGGCAGAAGACCGATATCATAGGTGATCTGCTCGAAGAGGGCGCCGTCGATTCGGTACCGGACTCTTACCTTCGTCTCAAGGGCCTCGACATGAATATCGGATGCTCTCTGACGGGCTGCGGACTCGATCATGTTCCGAACCAGCACGACGATCGGGGAGTCGCTGACTTCGTCGACGCCTTCCTCCTCGCCGGACATCATCTTGCTCTCGCGTTCCTTCGTGTACGCCTCTGCGGCATCCAGTGCCTCGGCGTTACCGAAATGACGGTCGATACAAACCATGATGTCATGTGCGGTCGATATATACGGTTCAATCTCCAGATGCGTTACCATCTGAAGGTCATCTAACGCATTCATATCCATCGGGTCAACCATGGCAACCCGAAGGGTGTTCTGATTGTTCGGCGCATACATGAACGGAACAACCATGTACTTACGAAGAATCGTTGCCGGAATCAATGCAAGCACTTCATCCGGGATCTTCATCTGTGACGGATATACCATCTCGACGCCGAGCTGTCTCGTGAGCGCCTTGGTGATCTCATCCTCCGTCGTAAAATTCAGTTCGACCAGGATCTCGCCCAGTCTCTTGTCACTGTTGCGCTTCGCCTCAAGCGCCTGCTCCAGCTGCTCCTGCGTAATGACATGCTCTTGAATCAGCATGTCGCCGAGTCGCTTCTTTCTGCGATATACCTCTCCGGCCATGTACCCCGTTCCTCCGAATCCGATGCAAAGGAACGACGCAATGCGCAACTTTGCATAGCTTTGTTTACTCAAATCATACCACTTTTGAATAAAAAACGCAAGGTTTTCGGCGGAAAATATGTGCACTTTATCAGTTTTTCGGGGCTTTTGCGAGGGTTTATACCGCAAACCACAAGATGTAGTGGTTATCCTGCATAATCATCCCAATCCGTGGTTGTTTCGTTTGTAAATATTCCATTAACGCAAATCGGCAAAAATCGCAGTTTTTTGAATTTTCCGCAATATATCACGTCAAATCTTGTAAACAAATTGTTAACAAGGTGTAAAAACATTGTATTTTTACCCGTTTTTGCCACCCCGTGAGTGTACTTCATACCTCTTTTCTTGTCAAGTGGATTTTTTTGACTTTTGTGTCGGATTTTCCGCCACGAGGGTTCTTCCGGCGCAGAAAACCCGTTGTTTTTTGTGGATTTCTTATATTTTTCGACAGTTCGCCTATTGTTTGTTGTAGAGTTTTATGATAATATCACAGTTAAGACCACGTGACGCGCTCCGCCTGCGCACGGACGACGATCACGGGACACGCAAGGAGGGCTTCCCTATGGCAAAAGATACCATCACCGTTGTAATGGCAGTTTATAATGTAGCTGCGACGATTACCGAGACGATCCGCAGCGTGCTGAACCAGACGTATCGGAACTTTACGCTTCTGATCATTGATGACTGTTCGACGGATGGTTCCGACTTTATTCTGAAGAATTTTGCGAAAGAGGATCCGCGTATCGTTTACGTTCGCATGCAGACGAACCAGGGTGTTGCGTATGTCCGCAACTACGGTATCGAGCACGCGAAGACCGAGTGGGTCGCATTTTTCGACGGCGACGATCTGTGGCGCGAGGACAAGCTGGAGAAGCAGCTCTCGCTTCGCGACCGTATGCTCCGCGGCGACACCCCGATGTACCTCGATAACGGCGATCCGAACCCGATGTATCCGGCGATCATCTTCTCCGGCACGGGCTACATGGACTACAAGGGCAACCGCTACGGTTACATCCTGCACGTGCCCGAGTCGATCACTTACAAGAAGCTCCTCAAGCAGAACCTCATCTCGTTCTCCTCGGCCCTTGTCAACAAGAACGTGATGGAGAAGTTCCCTGTGGACGGCAACCTGCATGAAGATTTCTATGCATGGCTCCTCGTCCTGAAGAAGGGCTTCGTTGCCTACGGCATCGACGAGCCGCTCATGACCTACCGCATCGACCGCGATTCCGCATCGGGCAACAAGTGGGCAGCAGCCAAGAAGAACTACAACGTTTACAAGAAGCTCCGCTTCGGTTCCGTCAAGGCTCTGTACTACATGTTCTGCTACGCGAGACGCAACTCCGCGAAGTACAACAAGATCAAGAAGAGTTGATCAATCTTCAATCGCAAACAAAAACAACCCCCGGACAGCGCTCCTGCCCGGGGGATTTTTTGACTTTTTCATTTTTCCTTGCCCACGCCGTAGGCCTTGCGCACCGCCCAGGAGATCGGGCGATACCCCAGACACCGGTGCTTGAACAAAAAGCGCACCGTGCGGTTCGGGATCTTCTCGTAGACCGTCGGGTAATTGGCCTTCACGCTCTCGCCGAGCTCGCGGATGAAATCGCGGTAGCGCGCCATGGCGGGGAACGAGAGCCAGATGCGGGTCTGGGTCACCACAAGCCGCGAGAGTTCGTACTCGAGGTAGCGCAAAAGCGCGTTGCTCGTATCCTCCTCCTTCACGCGGTCGTAAAATTCAAATATCCTCGTGAGCACCAGCCGGTGATCCGACACGTACTGCTGCATGCGGTTGATGTTCATGCTCTGCTTCGGGCGTCCCACGCGGTACTGGTAAACCGTGAGGTCCAAAAAGCGAAGCGTCCGCACGTAGGGCATCGGATAGAGAGCGTACTCCACGTCGACGTAGAAGCATTTTTCGTCCAGGGTGATGTCGTGCTCCTGCATCAGCTTCGTGCGGTAGTTGAGCTGGTGAATGCGGATATAGGGCATCTCTGCGATCTCGCCGAAGGTGTAGGGCTTGTCGCAGTCCACGAAGTTGTATATGTCGTAGCGGTCCTCAGGCATGACCTTCCAGGTCACGTCCTGCACCGTGTTGTACCTTGTCACGACCACGTCTTCCTCGGTTGTCTTCAGTCTCTCGACCAGCGCGGAAAATGCAGTCTCCTCAACCCAGTCGTCGCCGTCGATCACGCGCAGATACGTGCCCGTCGCGGCGCGCACGCCGGTGTTCACCGCCGAGCCGTGGCCGCCGTTTTCCTTCGTGATCACCCGCACCGTGCCCGGGTTCTCGCGCTCGTAGGTCTCGGCCATCTCCCGCGTTGTGTCGGTGGAGCCGTCGTTGACGATCAATATCTCGATGTCCTCGTTACAGCCGGCCGCCAGCATGGAGTCCACGCATTTGGCGAGGTACAATTCAACATTGTACGCCGGCACGATGATTGTAAGTACTTTCTCGCTCATGCGGACTCCTTTCTAAGCAGTTCTTTCCGGGAATGCTCACCAATATCAAGACGAAATCGCCTGTGTCAAGCTGCGTCAGTCGAGGAGACGCAATGCGTCTCTGAGACTACGTACAGCTTGGCACATTTCGTCTTGATCCAAGGCGCGAGAGCGCCTAAGCGCTTAGAAGCCTTCAGTACTGTCCTCTTTCAACATTACCAGAACGGTCTGCAGCAACAGCTTCAGGTCAAGCCACAGGCTGTAGCTCTGGATATACATCAGGTCAAGCATCAGCTTTTCCTTGTTGGTTGTGTTGTATTTTCCTTCGATCTGCGCAAAGCCGGTGAGGCCGGCCTTCACGCGAAGGCGGTATTCGTACTCGGGGTAATCCCCGTCAAATCCATGGAGATACACGAGCTGCTCCGGCCGCGGGCCCACGAGGCTCATGCTGCCGCCGAGGATGTTCAAAAACTGCGGGAGCTCGTCGAGGCGCGTTGCGCGCAGGAATTTTCCGGCGCGGGTCACGCGGTTGTCGGTCTCCTGCATCGGCTTGGTGGCCTCGCTCTCGATCATGGTGCGGAACTTGTAGATCTTAAAGGGCTTGCCGCCCTTCGTGGCGCGAAGCTGCGTGAAGAACACCTTGCCGTGGTCGTCGAGCTTGATCAGGAGAGCACTCAGCAAAAACAGCGGCGATGTCAGGATGAGCAAAATGCCCGCCCCGAGTATATCGAAGGCGCGCTTGAAGAAGCGCTCCAAAAGTGTCAGATCGGTCTTGGCGGAGGCGAAGATCAGGGCGTCGCC
>CACZRV010000148.1 GCA_902783725.1 uncultured Lachnospiraceae bacterium
CAGGCGATGATCATTCCGATCCAGCAGAAGAAGGAAGGCGTTCTGGACGCTGCCTACGCGCTTCGCGACCGCCTTGCGAAAAATGTCCGCGTCAAGGTGGACGATACCGACAAGACTCCCGGCTTCAAATTCGCCGAGCAGGAGATGCGCGGTATTCCGGTTCGTATCGAGATCGGTCCCAAGGACCTCGCGAACAACCAGGCCGTCCTCGTTCGCCGCGACACCCGCGAGAAGATTGCGGTTTCCCTCGATGAGATCGAGACGAAGCTTGCCGAGCTTCTCAAGACGATCCAGAGCGACATGCTCGAGCGTGCACGCGCTCACCGCGACGCTCACACCTACACCGCAACGACGATGGACGAGATGAAGGACATCGCGGACAACAAGCCCGGCTTCATCAAGGCGATGTGGTGCGGCGACCGTGCCTGCGAGGATTCCATCAAGGAGCAGGCCGGCGTGACGTCCCGCTGTATGCCTTTTAAGCAGGAGCACATCTCCGACACGTGCGTATGCTGCGGCAGGAAGGCCAAGACCCTCGTTTACTGGGGTAAGGCGTATTAATAGGTTCACGATGGGGAGCGCGTAGGCGCTCCCCGATTGATCCGCAATAGTATTACTCTGAAACATCAAAATGCCCCGCGGAAAACCCGCGGGGCATTTTTCGAAAAACTTCTATCTGCTTATCGAACAGGGATCTCCGTACCGTTGATGCTGACACTCACAATCCTCTCGTACGGCACAAACTGCCATTCCTTGCTGTCTTTTTCCGCGAATCCGGAGAGCAGCGTATAGAATGCCCTTCTTACCATATGTCCGTTATGTCCGGTTCCATTGCCGGAATTATGAACCGGAACTCCGTTGTATTCGGAATAATACAGAACCGTTCCATCATCCAGCTTGATATAATCAAGTGTTACCCCATAAGCTTCTTGATCAGATTCCGCCTTGATCACCATCTCCGTCAGTGAGAACCTGATGTCCAATATGGTAACCCCATCCACCACGCGGTTAACCGGGATCACCTCGCTCTTGGAAGCGTAATTATTGTCCCATTCAAATACAACCTTATGATTCGCGGTATCCTTGACGGTAAGCTGCATTTTTGCATGCCCCAGATCGACATTCTCATCCATATACTCGATCACGTACCAATACCACTGTTTTCCGTCTTTGCAGAATCGCGAAACACCTTGCATGTATCCGGGATAGCTATGCTCATCGAGTACGTTGCCGGCTTCACCGGATATCTCCAGATGGCCTCCTGTTACTCCGGTAATCCATCCGTCCGGTTTGTCCAACGCGTAGTCCGTACTGATCTCCGCATAAATGATATGTTTGTCGACGATGATATTTTCCACGGTAACCGTCATATCACCGACCTTTGCGGTAAGATCCTTTGTTATTACTGCCTTTTCCAGATCGTTCGAGGGATCTTTGATCCCGAGCATCTCCAGGAAACGGCTGTCTTTCAGCACCTTGGCACCTGCCACGAGCGTTCCTGCCAGCAACACCACAAGACACGCTGCAAGCAGCGCGGGCCGCAGGAATCTCCTCCGGACTTTGTTCCCTTCCGCATTGCCGGACATGGTACCGTTGAGCTTTTCGTCCGTCTCTTCGACATATCGCAGATCAATATCGGACAATGCTTTGCTTAAATTCAATCCGTTCATACTCATCCTTCCTTTCTGTCGAGATGTTTTCTGAGTTTCTTCTTCAGGTTATACAGCTGGTTGCTGATATACTTCTCGCTCTTTCCCATTTTCCCCGCAATCTCTGTCACGGAATAAGAGAACCAGAAGCGCCCCAGGAATATCGTGCGTTTCTCCGCAGACAGTCCTGCGAGAAATGACTCCAATTGTAATCTCAGTTTCTCATTGTCACCGGGTTCTTCCCTGCGACTGTCGGGGATGCATTCTTCAAGTTCCTCGAAGGAACTGACCGTCACCCCGCCGCCTCTTTTCTTCGCCCTGCTGCTCCGAAGTCGTTCCAGCGCAGCGTTCCGAACACTTTGCAGGAGATACGCTTTCAGGTTGGAGGGCTTTGCCGCGGGAACAGCCTGCCATGCGTTCAGATACGTATCGTTCACGCATTCCTCTGCATCCTGTTCGTCCGGGAGGACATTTCGCGCGAGCCTTAGCATAACCGCCCCGTACTTCTTTGAAACAGCCTCCAAAGCGCTCTCCGAACCGTCACAGAACAACTCGATGATTTGATTGTCACTCAGAAAATCTTCTTTCAACACGTAACATCTCCTTATGGGCAAAATCACCGTGTCCTTCGATCAGGCATGAGCTCCGGAATCTCATCCCTAAAAGCAACCGGTTGATTGCTTTCACCTACTAAGATGCATTTTCACAGGGTGATTTCTTAAACGCAGGGAAAATACTTCTGCTGTTTCGAGAGGAAACTAAAAAACCGCCGCCCCGGGGGGCGGCGGAAGAATCGTCCGTTCAAGCAAGGATTACAGCAAATTCTCGTCATACACGGCTCTCGCGCCGCCGATGAACTTCGGGCGCACGCGCGCCGCCAAAACGGTTGCCTCGCCGATGCGATTGTTCGCAAGCCGAAGCGGAACCGCCACCTTCTTAAGGTGCATTCCGATCAGCGTGAACCCGATGTCGATACCGCCGTCCGCGCGAATCTCCTCAACCGCGACCGGATCCGAAAAATGGTGATACGCCTGCGTTGCAAACGATCCGCCGGCCTTCGGCTGCGGCACAACATTGACAATATCTGCGCCGGGTACCGCCGCGCGCTCGATGATGATCGCACGGTTTAAATGCTCGCAGCACTGTGCCGCAAGGTACACACCGTGAGCCTTCGCAACATTCCAGATTGCCTCGAAGACAACCTTCGCCACCTCGGGCTGCGAGTCGGTGCCGATCTTCGAGCCGACGATCTCGCTCGTCGAGCAGCCGACCACGGCGATGTTGCCCTTCACAAGCTTCGCGCGCTCGATCAATTCCTCCATGACGGCCGTCGCCTGCGCGGTGAGCTCCGCCCGGTATTCTTCGTTCAAAACATCCTCTGTCATTGTACAACCTTCTTTCCTGTTATCTTTACTGCATTTTATCTTTCGTCAATCACAGCCGCGACGTAGGCATATCCGTCGTCCGCCGCTCTCTGCGCGATCTCCAGGCC
>CACZRV010000149.1 GCA_902783725.1 uncultured Lachnospiraceae bacterium
GCCAGCACGCGAAGCTCCTTCATCGTGTTGTCGTAAACGTGAAGCTCCGCCGTGTCATAATCCTCTAAAACCACGGTTCCGTCGGGTAAGACCGCCCGGAGCCCTGTGGTAAAGTCCGGCGTCACGCTGTAGGTCTCCGTGCGGATTCCCGGCGCTGTCAGCACGTAGGTGCTCACCGAGGCCGCAGACATTCCTTCGGTTCCCTCCGCGTCATCCGCAACCGGCGCGGGTTTGTTCAGCCACACCAGTGCGTACTCGCCGCCGAGGTCCGCTTCGATCACATAGCGGTCCTTCGTCATCTCCTCGATCGGGAGCTTGTAAACATCGTCCCGACCCATAGTTTCATACGTCGCCTTGTAAAAGGCAACTGTCGGTGTCGGGCTCGCCGTGGCTTCCGGCGTCGCGGTTGCTTCGGGCGTCGCCGTTGCACCGGTTGTATTGTTCTTTGTGTCCTTGCCGCAGGCGGCAGCCACCGCACACCACAGCACAAGGATTCCGAGAATGCCGAATCGCATTCCGATTTGTTTCATTTTTCGCATAAGTTTTTCTTCGCGCCCCACTGCGCGATTCTCCTTTTGCCCGATCGGGCCTGAATTCGTTTTTCTTTTCCGTTTTATTCGCACAAATACGTCCGCAGCATCCGCTGCATCAGTTCATCATATCCGCCGGGTATTTGCTCCAGTCCGCCATGCGGTCCGCAGGATTGACAATGCCGGTCACGCGCTCCCAGAAGAGCGGCTCCGCGCTGGCCGAAACACACGGGAATGCAGCGCGGATGACCGCGCACATGTCCTCCGCCTTCTCGCGCAGATGCGGGTAGGTTTCGAACAGTTCCCGGTTATTCGAAAACAGTTCCTCCATTATGGTCGCACGGTCCTCCAGCTCGTTCCACATACCGTAGGTGCGGGCATACCAGACCTGATCCGGGGCGATGCCGCGCTCCCCGATGCCGTACCACCATGCGCCGCGGAACACGCCGTCGTTGACCGGCTCCGCATCACCGCGGGTGTACGGATACTCCTTCGACGTCCGCTCCTTGCTCCAGTAGAGATCCCAGTCGATGCCCTGCTCTGCGGCATAGTTGAGGATCCGGTGCTCCAGAAGGTGCATCGTCTCATGGGCGAAGGTCATCCCGGTGCTGTTCAGACCGTTGCGGGCGAAGGCCACCGCCAGGCTCTCGGAGTATGTCTGTACACATCCGGCTGCGGAAAATCCTTCCACCCCGATGCTCTCCAGACTGTCCACCAGATACATGTCCAGACCGTCGCGGTCGTCCGAGAGCATTTCCCGCCAGAGGGCCTTCGGGTACATCTTCACATAATGTGCCACCGACTCCACGTACTCCAGCACTTTACGCTCCGACGCAAGCGGCGTGATCTTGTACCACGGAGCAAAGACACATTCCTCGATGCTCTTCGCATCGTAGCGGATCCGGATTCCGTACTCCGCCTCGATCTCCGCGATCCGCTCGACAAGACGGTCGGCAATCGGCTTCTCCGCGATAGTGAAAAGTCCCCGGATCGGCTCCGCAGTCTCGCGGTTTACATCCCACAGAAGAAGTTCCGTGCCCTTCTCCGTCTGTCCCGCGAACAGCACGCAGCCCTTCGCGGACAGGCTCTTTGCGTACAGGTTCTTGTACTGCGGAAGCTCCTCCGCCATCAGCCGGCCGCAAACCGTGCGGTCGGAATAGTCATAGACCCGGTAATCGAATTCCCGCGGCGCATCCTGCGCTGTCATGAGGACGCCGTGCTCCTTGTCGCACCTCTCTCCCGCATTGCCCAGCGTGAGAAAGCGGTCTCCGTCGCACTGGTTGATGTTCTCGCGGTGCGCCTCCTTCGTAAAATACAGCTCATTTTTCGCATCGCCCAGCTTGTGAATGTACCAGATCGAATCGGCGGTCTCGCAGGAAAACATGCCCTCGACGTTCCCCTCGCCGCTCTCGCCCGCAACCGGCGTCAGCTCCGTTGCGCCCGGAAGGATCACCAGGGGCTGCAGAAGGTAGTTGGCGTCCGTCGCCCGGAAATACCTCACGCCGTCCGAAAGGCAGCTGTAGGAATAGATGGAGTAATCGCCGTCATAGGTATACTCGCCGACACACTCTCCCTGCAGGCTGTAGGCCGCCAGCGAGCGCTTCTCTCCGCTGATACAGATCCACAGGAGCCCGTCCTCCGAGACATCGAGGATGTACCAGCTGCGCTCCTCCTTCGGCACCACCGTGCCGATCTCCTCAAACTCGCGGTTGTACACATGCGCCGTGTTCGTCTCCGCGTCGCAGAGCACCACCGTTCCGTCCGAAAGAAGGCGCACCTGGTTCTCGCGAAACGCAGGATTATACCGGCGCGTCAGATCCGGCCGTCCCAGATGGAACAGCACATACTCATCCGTCGAATCCTCCGCGAAGCGCTCCGGATCGCACAGACAGGCCAGCACGTAATCTCCGGCAGTCTGGGCGGTCAGGATCTCGATCTTCGACTTCCGCTCCGCAGGGTCCGCACCCTTCTTCGCCGCCGCATCGCTGACCTCCGCCTCGAACAGGCGGTACACCGTATCCCGGCCGACCGTCTCGTAGAGGTCCGCAAGGGCATATTCCCTGGGCTCGCGCTCCGGCGTCGGCGTCGGTGTCTCCGTAGCCGAAGGTTCTGTTGTCACTGTTGCATTTGTCGTGTTCTTCGCGGTGTCTTTGCCGCACCCGGCAAAGAGCACAAGACACAACAAAAAGGCCGGAACAAAAAAGCCGACCCTGATTCTGGTAAGCATCGTATTCATTTTTCTCATACGTTTCCATTCGCGCCCCACAGCGCGAATCTCCTTTTTGTTCTTAAGACTCCGGTCTTCGTTTTCCCTTTTATCCCCCATGGGCCCGGTTCAAAGACTTCCCCGCCGGGAAATCTCACTCCTTGTCCGCCGCGCTCCCCAGCGCGTCGCGGAAGACGGCGTACGCTCCCGAGGTGTTCCACAGAAGCCATCCGTCGTAGCCGGCATCGTACGTTCCGCGAATCTGCGCATCCATGGCCTTCACGCCGTACTCGACATGCCCCGTCAGCCAGGTTGCGGTAAATGCCTGCAGCCACGGGCGAACCCCCGCACAGCGCCCCTTCGCCATGTTGGCGGCAAGGGCCTTCTTCGAGTCTCGCATGGCGTTGTAGATCAGCTCGTAGGGCTGCGCATCCGGCACCTTCAGATTGTAGTAACCGTTGCTGTAGCTCGAAGGGTACACCATCGGGCAGATGTAATCGAGATACCGGCTCAGCTCGGCATAGTTCTGGCCGACGGCCGCCGCATCCGTGTCGCTGCTCATGACGATGCCGTACACATCGGCGGAGACGAACAATCCGAGGGGCTTTAACTGCTCGCACGCGTAGCGCACGAAGCCGGTGACCGCCGCCTGCTTGTTCTCCTTCGTCAGACTCTTGCCGTATTTGGCGAGCTTTATCGTGTTGTCCGTGGAAAATCCGAAATAGTCGAAATTGACTTCGTCAAATCCCATCCGCGCCGCCTCGCGCCCGATCTCCGTCAGAAATTCCCACACATCCTCGTTGAACGGGTCGAGCCACGCATAGCCGTTTTTGTCCTTCGCGACGGTGCCGTCCCCGAGCTTGAGCGCATACGACGGCGTCTTCTGCGCCGTCCTGCTGTCCCGGAAACACACGATCCTCGCGATGCAGTAAATATTCCGCGCCTTCAGCTTCGAGAGAAGCATCGTCAGGTTCGGGATCAGATTGAGATCCGTGTAGCCCTTTGCGCGCAGAAGCTCTGATTCCACCGATGCCGTGATGGCGCCGTTGTCCCCCTTTAAGTCGATGACAACCGCATTTACCGCAGTGTTGTCGATGATCTCTAAGATTTCGTCGAACTTCTTGTTGAGGGCATCCGCTGTCAGATACAGCCCCTTGACGGTGCGCGGCGTGCGCGTGTCGTCAAAGTCCTCCATCCACGTGTCCTCCGGCGACGAGCTGCCCGCATAGCGGTCGGTCACCAGCCGGTAGGGCGTCGCCAGCTCCGTCTCGCGCCCGCGCAGATCCGTCACCGCCACGGTGGGCGTCGGTGTCGGCAGAACAATGGTCTTTTTCTCGGTCTTCGCGATATTGTGAAAGCCCGCGTAGGCCGCCAGAGCGCACAGGACAAAACAGCCGAGCGCACAGAGGACCTGCCGCTTTACACGTGCCCTGCGCGTGCCCGACCACCGCCCCGCGGTCGACGCTTTCGCATATCTGTTATGCTTCTTCATACTTCCTTCTCGTCCTGCTTGCTCTCGTCGGGCTTGGTCTCCTCAGGCTCTCCGGGCACGTAGTCGTCCTTGTGCACGCGGTTGTACGATGACGCCATGACCCAGCCGAAGATCGGCACGAACACGATTCCGAACAGACCGGTCTTGAACAGCGGCACGCCCCCCTTGCCGGAAACTGCGCCGATGAACAGGATGACAATGGATACTAAAGACAATAATAACGTGATGCTCAGCACCACAACAGGAAATTTCTTCATAAACAAACCCCCTTGCTTTTCGGATTGTCTTGTCAGGGTTTCCGTGATACAATAGCGTTGCCGAAGCGCCCGGCGTTTCGGACAAAATCGGGAATCCCGCGGCTTTTCGCAATGCGGACCGCCCGCAAATTCCCGGGAAAGCAGGTGCACCGTGTTACCGAAGGAACCCGCAATGCTTGTCAGCGTCTTAAACCTCCGCCTGCGCGATTTCGACGTCACGCTCGCGGACATCTGCGCGGATGAGGACATCTCCGAGGAGGACCTCGTAAAATGCCTTGCCGACGCAGGTTATCGCTACGACGAGGAGCAGAAATGCTTCCGATGACCACTACCCTGTAAGTTTATCATAAGAAAAGCAATTTTTCAAGAAAGCCGAAGGAGGATTCATGAAACCGCCGATCCGCTATCTCTACTCCGGAGGGCAGGGCGAAATCGAGGAGAAGCGCTCCCGGTTCATCGCCACACTCGCTCCGGTCACAACGGAAGACGAAGCAGCCGCCTTTATCGAAGCGCAGAAAAAACGCTACTGGGATGCGCGCCACAACTGCCAGGCAATGGTCATCGGCGCGAACAACGAGCTCACGCGCTGCAGCGACGACGGCGAGCCGCCCCACACGGCCGGCCGCCCCATGCTCGACGTGCTTCTGCATGAGGAGATCCACGACGTGTGCGTCGTGGTGACACGCTACTTCGGCGGTATCCTGCTGGGCACCGGCGGACTCACGCGGGCCTACCGCGAAGCCGTGCAGGCGGGGCTTGCGAACTGCGTCATCGCCGTAAAGCGGCAGGCGGTTCCCGTCACGGTGCGCACCGACTACACGGGCATTGGAAAGATTCAATACCGCACCGCCGAAGCCGGCTATATCAACCTCTCCACGGACTATGCGGACCTCGTGACGGCGGTCTGGCTCGTCCCAGAGGAGGACTGCCCCGGTTTTTTGACTGCGGTCAACGACGCCACAGCGGGCAAGGCAGATGTCTCATTTGCCGACCCTATCTGGTATTCCGAGGCGAACGGAAAGCTCCTTTTGCCGTCGTAGCGGGCTCATTTTCCGCGGAAAATGCCCGAAATTCCACAGAAAATTCGATTTTTCGTAAGGGAAATGTAACACTTCCTTAACGTATGCAAATTGCCAAAACAAGGTCGGTTGTGCTATAATGTCCCTGCGACAAACAAAAATGCGGGAGAATTTTACGTCCCGCCGAAACTGGAATCCGCTCTGGGGGGAGCGGGGAAAGGATCATGTAAGTCATGAATTACAGTCACTACAATATCGTGAAGAGGCAGAAGTATCTTCGCTCGCCCAGCCGACGGATATACAGCCTTCTGCGCATCTGGCTGTTCCGCATCGGAATCGTCGCGATGGCGTTCGCTCTCGTCGCGGGGTGCTTCGGCGCCTACGGCGCATACAAGGGAATGATCGACACCGCTCCGAGCATCGACAGCATCAGCGTCAACCCCGAGCTTTTCGCCTCGACCATCTACTACAACGACGGTGAGACGAAGATCGTGGATCTGGCCGGCGTCGGAACCAGCCAGGAGTACGCTCCGATCTCCGAAATCCCGCAGGGCGTCCGCGACTGCTTCGTCGCAATGGAGGACGAGCGTTTCTACGAGCACAACGGTATCGATATCCGCGGTATTTTCCGTGCGGCATTTTCCGTTGTGAAGGACCGCGACCTGAAATACGGCGCGAGTACCATCACGCAGCAGCTTCTGAAGAACCAGGTGTTCTCCGGCGGTAACGAGAAGAGTAAGGTCGACAAGATCGTCCGTAAGGTGCAGGAGCAGTATCTCGCCGTGCACCTGGAGGACAAGCTGGAGAAGGACACCATTCTCGAGTACTACCTCAACACCATCAACCTCGGCAACGGTGCCTACGGCATCGCGAGCGCCGCACAGAAATACTTCGGCAAGAAGGTCAGCGAGCTGACGATCTCCGAGGCGGCGGTCATCGCCCCGGTTGCATACTCGCCCACCCTGCTGAATCCGCTCCGCGATGAGGAGCGTAACCGCATCCGTCGCGAGAACTGCCTGAACAACCTCTTGAACGCCGGCTTCTGCACGCAGGAGCAGTACGACGAGGCGATGAATGACACCGAGGACGTTTACGCGCGGCTGACGCAGTACGCCTCCCTCACGAAGGCAAAGGACACCGCACAGTATTCCTACTTCGTGGATGAGCTGATCGACCAGCTTCTCATCGACCTGCAGGCGAAGGGCTATTCCGCAGCAGCAGCCAACACGCTTCTGTACACGGGCGGTCTGAAGATCATCACCACCCAGGATCAGGAGATTCAGGAGATCATGGATTCGTACTTCCTTGACGAGTCCAACTTCCCGGCCCTCGTCGGTCAGAAGGCTACCAAAGCCGACAAAGCCGGCTCCTACTACGAGCTCTCGAAGAACTACGCGCTCTCGATCGTCGGCGCGGACGGTGCGACCAACAAGCACTATCATCTGAACGACCTTCTGGAGTTCTACAAGGATTACCGCGATACAAACAAGATCTTCTATCACGAGAAGAGCAGCAACCCCGGTATCAGCGTCTACACGACAAACATCGAGGCGCTGTACGAGTTGATCGATAACTTCATCGAGGAGAAGAAGGCCGATTTCGAGGCGCTTCATCCCGGTCTGAAATACACGGTACAGGAGTCCCGCAACTACACGCTGCAGCCGCAGTGCGCAATGGTTATCATGGATCAGCAGAACGGCAACGTGCTGGCCCAGTACGGCGGCCGCGGTGAAAAGATCGGAAACCGAGTTCTGAACCGTGCCAGCGACACCTACCGTCAGGCAGGTTCCACCTTCAAGGTTCTCGCCGCTTTCCTTCCGGCTCTCGATGCCGCGGGATACACTCTGGCGAGCGTCTTCGATGATTACTACTACAAGTACCCGGGCAGCTCGGAGACCGTTACCAACTGGTATTCCGGCTACAAGGGTCTGTCCACCATCCGTCAAGGTATCTGGGATTCGCGAAACATCGTTGCAGCCCGCTGCTGTCAGGCCGTCGGCGCAACCACTTGCGTTAACTACCTGTTGAAGCTTGGATTTTCCAGGATCGATACCGACGGAAGCGACGGCAAATCCGACTACAACGTAGCCATCTCCCTCGGCGGTCTGACCAACGGCTGCTCCGTTCTGGAGATGACGGCCGCATACGCTGCGATCGCCAACCGCGGCATTTACAACAAGCCTCGCTACTACACCGAGGTGTACGACCATGAGGGCAATCTTCTGTTGAACAACGGAACCGAGTCCCGCCAGGTTATGAAGGCCACGACGGCATGGCTGCTCACGCAGGCCATGATCGACACCTGCGATCAGGGTACCGGCAGCAGCAGCCGCATTCGTGATGTGCCTTTCAAGACCGCCGGCAAGACCGGTACGGCTCACGATTGTTTCGACCTCTGGTTCGCAGGCTATACGCCGTATTATACCGCTGCCATCTGGAGCGGTTTCGACAACAACTTCGAGCAGGCCAACACAATGTACTTCCGCTATATGTGGAGATACATCATGACGGATGTCCACAAGGCAAAGCAGTGCGGCGCCAAGTCTTTCGAGCGCCCGTCGGGTATCACCAGCGCCAAAGTCTGCACCAAGTGCGGCAAGCTCGCCGTGGAAGGTCTGTGCGACCAGTACGAAGGCGACAAGTGTGTGATGACTGAGTACTTCGCTGTGGAAAATGCTCCGCACGAGTCCTGCACCTGCCACGTCAAGGTGGCCATCTGCAGCGAGACCGGTATGCTGGCAACCGCCGATTGTCCGAACCCGATCATCAAGGTTTACCTGAACAAGGTGGAGACGAAGGAAGCCCTCGAGCACGGCGGAACGGCCGACACGGAGTTCATCCTGCAGGAGGATAAGAACAAGCTTTGTACGGTTCACACCGGCGGCGAGCCGATCGATCCCGAGAAGCCTCTTCCGACGAAGACACCGACGCCGACGCCGACACCGACGCCGGCAGGCGGCGAAGAACCGACAACGTAACCCGCAACGCAGGGCAGATGATACTATGAGCAAGACAAAAAAGCAGGCCAAGCCTGCACCGACAAATTGCGACTATTGCATGTACTACGAATATGACGAGGATTATGAGTGCTACACCTGCGGCAAGGACCTCGACGAGGATGACATGGCTCATTTTCTGAGCGGCCGTTCCTTCGAGTGCCCGTTCTTCCGGAACGGAAACGAGTACGCCATCGTCAAGAAACAGATGTAGCGACAGGAAGGAACAAATTTTGTCAATTTAACAGAAATTTTATAATTCTTTTAGAATTAAACTGTTGAAAAAAACGCCCGTTCCTGTTATAATGCATTTCAACATGAGGGAATATTGGCTCAGGCCGAATCCTTCATCTGACTATGACGGTTTTCTTTTTCCTCTTTATATTACGCGCAGGGGACTGCTACCAATGTGCTTTAAGACTAAAGCATGTCGGTAGCAGTTCCCTTTTTATGCCGAAAAATGCAGCCGAAACCAAGCGGCCAACCGGCGCAACCGCCTGCGCAGCAGGCAAGTCCGGCACAGAGTGCCCGCCGACAATCCCATTGTCGGGCGGGCACTGTCGTCGGACGAAGGCCGGCGGGTCTGCCCGCCGGGGTGCGCCGGGCAGGCCGCGAAGACTTCCCCCGCCTGCATTTTTGCGGAGAGTAAAAAAGGGACCGCGCCGGCTTGCGCGGTCCCCACATGAGCAAACAGCAACGCTGTTTGCGAATGCTGAAGCGACCGCGCATACCTGCTTATGCTTCTTCATTTTTCGACAACAAAAAAGCAGCCGGATCTCTCCGACTGCTCTCATCTTTCGTTTCGTGCAGGCCTGCGCCTACTCCTTGTGTCCACCGCTCCGTCTCGTCCAGTAGCGGAACAGCACGATCAAAATACCGATGGAAATACACCCTGCCAAAATCACGCCCAGGGCATACTTCTCCGCGGCGATCGTCTTCAGTTTCTCGCGCTTCGTCGGCTCCCCGGTTACACCGGGTGTCGCCGTGGGCTCCGGCGTTGCTGTCGCAGGCTCCGTGTAAATCAGATCCGCATTCACAACGGACCCGGTCCCGACGAAATTACCCCGCGCCGGAAGTGCCTCCGCAGCCTGCGCTCTGCCGGATGACAAGCAAACCAGCAGCAACGCAAACAGAACGAACAGCGCCGTCACACCGAAACAGATCGCTCTATTCGCTTCAGGTATTTCTTTTTGATTCTCCGAAAACTCTCTCATGCGTACCTCGGGCTTCGCCTGACGGTGTAGCAAGCTACCCAACAGTAGTATTGTAAGTAGTATTATAACACACGTTTTCGCAAAATGAAACAATCATTTTTCTTTACAAAATCATCGAAAAAGGATAAGATAGGAAAAGACAGTCGGAAGGAGTTTTCCTCGTATGGCAGACGCCGCATCACAACGAAACAACACAACATCCCGCGCCCGTATTCCGGTGGCCGCGACCATCGCGCTCGTCCTGTACGGAGTGCTTTTTTATGTTGTCGCCTACGGCCCTCTGAAGCGCGCAGGAGCATTTTCTGGGATGGTGGCGGACTATTCCCGCCTCAACAGTTTTCTCGCGGCACACGGCCTCGGAACGCTCTCCTACACGGTATATTTCATCGGCGGGCTTGCGATCGCCGCAATCCTCGCCCTCGGCGCCATCGCCGCCATGCGAATCCGCCGCCGCGTCTCGTTTGTCATCTATCTCTACCTGTTCGGCATCGGATTTTTGTATGTCCTGCAGCCCTCGAAGCTGCTTCTCACGGTCCTCTTCTGCACGCTTTTGTTGTGGGGCCTTCATATCCGCGACGCCCGCATCCGCTACCCGGTCTGCGTTGCATTTGTCGCGCTCTACGGCGTCTTCGTCATGCGCGCCGCCTTGATCATCATCCCGATCTATCTGCTCGTGCGGTTATGGCAGAAAAATGATACCCTCGCCATCCGCGTGTTCATCGCCGTCCTGCTGATCTTTTGCCTGATGTACCAGTCCGGCTTGATCGCAAGGCTTTACGAGCTGCACCCCGGCGTCGGCAGCGATGCAACGTACCGCCGGCTCTTCCCCGACGAAAACTACATGGGACATGTGTCGTATTATCTGCTGGACACGGCGCTCACTCTCGTTCGCATCCTCTTCCCGATTGAGGTCTTTCGGAAAATCGAGCCCCTCACGTGGATTTTCGCCGCTGCCCAGATTGTCACGACGGTGTTCCTTCTTCTGTGGTTCCGAAGACTTCTTTCCGTCAACTGGAACGAGAAGGTTACGCGCAACGACCGCCTGCAGGCGGACGTGCTTGCCGTGATCGTCGCTTTGTATGTCAGCTTAAGTTTCCAGGCGGAAAATCCGCAGGATGTCCTGCGCACAATCTCCGGCTGGTTCCCGCTTTTACTGTTCGGGGCATTTGCTGCGGACCGCAGCATTCGCTACCCGGTTCAGGACCGCGATCTCTCGGGCACGTGCCCTGTGGTCTTCTATCACAAGGGAGCATGCGACGGTCTCGGTGAGGTTCTGCAGCAGGCAGGCCGCGCATGCGGCTTCAAAAATGTTGTCCTATTAGGCGACGAGAGCAACCGCGGGCTGGTCTCCAACTGGTATGATATCGATTCCCTCGACTCCGACGATCTTAAGGACTTCCGCGAGGTGTACAAGACCGTCGGCGACACTTCCGACGAAGCGATGCTGCAAATGTGCTTCGAGCGGCATTTTCATCTCTACAATTTCCTCTCCGCGCACAACATCGAGCGGTGCTTCCTTCTGGACAGCGACGTGCTGGTCTACGACGATCTAAGCTCCCTGCCGATGGACGACACGGACTTTGCCTGCACCGGCACCGAATCCGCAGACTTTTTGAAGGAGCGCATCTCGCCGCACTGCACATATTGGACGACCAAGCGCCTCCGCAAATTCCTTGACTTCGTTCTTCACATCTACCACTCCAACGTACAGTGGCTCACGGACGTGTGCCTTAAGCAGGAGGAGGCCGGCGGACGCGCGTTCATCTCGGACGCGATGCTCGTGGCCGCATGGCTTAAGCTCACGGCGCGCTACGACCGCAACTTCCGCTACGTCAACCTGTGCGAGGTTCGCGACGGCGCCGCATGGGATTTTTCCCTCGCTACCGCCGACAATCTGACCCCGGACGAATATGTCTTCCTCCCGGGCCAGCACCGCAAAACAATTCTGTTCCGAAAGGACGGCAAACCTTACTTTACCAGGAGCGAAGATGGCTCGAAGATCCGCGCTGTCTGCATCCACTGCAGCGGCTGCCGCTCCTACATCCCGCTTCTTCGCCGCAGGCGCCGCTGCGGAGTCCTGTACATTCTGGCGCGGTGGCTCTATTAAGATCGTCGGTCTGCCCGCTCCGGGGCGTGGTGGGGATTACAAGGCGGTGAGGAGGGGTTCGATGTAGGATATGTCGGTCCAGTCGCCCCGCTCGTCCTCCCGGACTTCCATGAGGCCCTTCTCCCACGGCTCGTAGTCTTCGGGGTTCTTCTTGGCAACCACCTTTCGCAGGAGCTTGCAGAGTGTCCTGTCCTTAAAGCTCATTTCACGCATCGAGAAGGTTCCGCGGCAGTAATAGCACGGAATTCCCTCAAAGTTCCCCTTGAAATTGTATTTTACGATTGCGTCAAATGCACCCTGCTCAAACGGGGATGCGCCGCAGCAAAAGACGAGAATTTTCTTGCCAGCCAGCTTATCGATATTCTTCTTCAGAAACGACAGGCCTGCGATGCCGGAGGCGTAAATGCCTCCGCCGAGAATGACGGTGTCGTATTCCGCCAGTTTCTTCACGTCCGCCTCGTCCGTTTTGATGCAGGCGAAGCCTGTGCGCTCCGCAATCCATTCGGCGTACTTCTTCGTGGCGCCGTA
>CACZRV010000150.1 GCA_902783725.1 uncultured Lachnospiraceae bacterium
AACCGCGAGTTCAGACCGGGGCAGAGGTGCACCGGAGAAAGAGGGAAATATGGACGATAACAGACAGTCCGGAAGACGGAAAAATGTCACCGGCTCCGTTGACGGGGCGCACAGAAGAGGCGAAGGCCAGGGCGGCGGTCCTGTCGGTTCGTCGAACGGGTACTCCGGAAGACGGAGAGGCTCCGTTTCGCTGGGCGACGGTTCCGAGAGTTCGGGCGGCAGCCACGGCAATGCGACCCGCGCCGGCGGCGTCAGCCTTCTGGCGATCATCGGTATCATCATCTACATGGTGATCGGCGGGAAGATGGGCGGTACGTCGACGGTTGACGACCAGACCCCGCAGGACGGCGATCATGTTGCGGTGCAACAGCAGAATGTGGACAACACCGTTGCGAAGGGCTCCCGCGACAAATATACGACCATCAAGGGCAACGGCAAGGACACGGTCACGATCCTGGTGTACATGTGCGGTACCGACCTTGAGTCGAAGCACGGCATGGCTACCAACGACCTTCAGGAGATGGCGAAGGCCGACCTCGGCAGCAACATCAACATCATCGTTTACACCGGCGGCTGCTCGAAGTGGAAGACGAACGGCATCAGCAATTCCGTGAACCAGATCTATCAGGTCAAGAGCGGAACGCTTGCCCGTCTTAAGGAAAATGCAGGCTCCGACTCGATGACGAAGCCCTCGACCCTCACGGATTTCATCAAGTACGGTGTTTCGTCCTTCCCGGCGGACCGTTACGAGTTGATCCTGTGGGACCACGGCGGCGGATCGGTCAGCGGCTACGGCTATGACGAGAAGAATGTCTCCAGCGGCTCCATGAGCCTTGCGGGATTGAATACGGCGCTCAAAAACGCCGGTGTAAAGTTTGACTTTATCGGCTTCGACGCCTGCCTGATGGCAACGGCGGAGACGGCTTTGATGCTTGACTCCTACGCGGATTATCTGATCGCGTCCGAGGAGACCGAGCCCGGTATCGGCTGGTACTACACCAACTGGCTCAACAGTTTTGCAAAGAACACATCCATGAAGACCGTGGATGTGGGCAAGATCATCGTTGACGACTTCGTTTCGGAATGCAAGCGCCGATGCAACGGTCAGAAGACCACCCTCTCGGTGATCGATCTTGCGGAGTTCGCACACACGGTTCCGAGCAACCTGAAGAGTTTTGCGAAGTCCATCAGCAACGAGCTTGCCAACGACAATTATCAGAAGATTTCGGATGCGAGATCGGGAACGCGTGAGTTCGCGGTAAGCAACCGCATCGATCAGGTTGACCTTGTCGACCTTGCCAACAGGATCAACACAACCGAGGCGAAGGAATTGGCGAAAGCGATTCAGGGCGCCGTCAAATACAACCTCACCTCGACGAACATGAGCAACTGCTACGGCGTTTCGATCTACTTCCCGTACAACTCGTCGAACAAGGTGGACAGCGCCTGCAAGACGTATGACCAGATCGGTATGGACAGCGAGTACGCGAGCTGCATCCGCAAGTTCGCAAGTCTTGAGACCGGCGGTCAGGTTGCAGCCGGCGGTACCACCACGGCGACATCGTTGCTCGGCACATTGCTCGGCGGCGGCGGAACGGGCGGTTCCAGCGGCAGCACGGATCTGATCAGTTCGCTCCTCGGCAGCTTCCTTGGCGGCGGCAGAAGCATCACGGGCCTTGACAGCACGAACACCGATTTCATGAAGGAACTCGATACGGCTGACGCGACCCAGTATTATGCGCAGAATTATCTCGATGCATCCAAGCTCGTTTGGTCCCTTGACAACGGCAGGTACGTGATGCCGGTTGCCAAGGATCAGTGGAAGATGATCCACAGCATCGACAAGAATATTTTCCTGGATGACGGGGCGGGCTTCATCGATCTCGGCCTGGATGAGCTCTTCGAGTACAACGACGGTATTCTGACGGCGGATATGGAGAAGACCTGGCTCGGCATCGGCGGACAGCTGGTTGCTTACTACCACACCGATACGCTCAAGGATGCCATCACCGGCGAGTACTGTTACTTCGGTTACATTCCGGCGCTTCTCAACGGCGAGCGCGTGAAGCTCGAGGTTGTCTTCGACGACACCGGTGTCGGCAACGTGATGGGCGCGGTTGCGTGGTACAAAGACGGCGAGACCGACACGGTTGCGAAGGATGTCACCGAGATCGTGAACGGGGATACGATTGATTTCCTGTGCGACTACTACACCTACGACGGTGCATACCAGGATACGTACAAGCTCGGTGAGCAGATCACCGTGAACGGCGCGCTGAAAGTGACCGACCTTCTGATCACCGGCCAGCAGGCGACGATCACATACCGTTTCACCGATATGTACAACAAGGAATACTGGACCGATCCGGTTGTGAAATAACCGGCGGGACAGTCTTCGGAAAATGTCAGAAAGTAAGGAATGATCCGCTCCGGCGGGGGCGGATCTGAGTGAGGAAGATGAAGAGAAAAAAGAAGAAGCATCTTCGCAGACTGCTGACAGTAGGCGTTGTAAGCCTGCTGTCAGTGTCTGTTTTAGGGGTGCTTGGCTTGTACCTGCTCGGAAAATGGGGGATCGAGATCACGATCCACGGCGAGCAGGACCTGGTGATTGAAGTCGGTTCGACCTATACGGAACAGGGGGCGGAAGCCTACTACGGGAGCCGGCGGTTTGCATTTTTCGAGAGGACGGACGTTCCGGTGACCGTCGAGGGATCGGTGGACACCGCCGTTCCGGGGACGTATCAGATCACCTACCGCGCCTCGAACGAAAAATGCACGGAGACGAAGATCCGCACGGTTATCGTGGCGGACACAAAGCCTCCGGTGATCACGCTGGCAGACAATGACCGGCGCTACACGCCCATCGGCGCGGAGTACGTGGAGGAAGGATTTTCCGCGTACGACGAGTACGAGGGCGACGTGACGGACCGCGTCACGGTAAGGGTCGGAGACGACGGATATGCATATTACTCCGTGAGCGACTCGGCGGGCAACACCGCAAGCGTCAAGCGGAAGATCCGCTACGACGACCGGACGGCACCGGTGGTTACCTTGGCGGGCGACACACTGACGCTGGTGGACATCCGAAAGCAGTATGAGGAGCCCGGTTTTACCGCCGCGGACGATGTGGACGGAGACCTCACTGCAAAGGTGAGCGTGACCGCCAGACCGGGCGCAAACGAGTCGGAGACCATTTACTCCTACGAGGTTACGGACTCCCACGGAAACACCGGCTGGGCCACGCGGATCGTGCAGATGCGCGATCTGGAGACGCCGTACATCACGCTGACAGGCGGAGAGACCGTCAAGGTGTACATGGGCGATCGCTATCATGAGCCCGGATTTACCGCATACGATTACACGGAGGGAGACCTCACCGAGCTGGTGGAGGTCGAAGGCGAGATCAACAATTTTGCAGAGGGCGTTTACACCTACACCTACCGCGTGACGGACAAGGAGGGCAATGAGGGGGTTGCCACCCGCGAAGTCAAGGTAGTTCCACGCGAGCAACCCGAGGAGGTTCGCCCGGAGGGCAAGGTCATCTACCTGACCTTCGATGACGGCCCGTGTATTTATACGGAGAAACTGCTGGATGTGCTGGCGAAGTACGATGTCAAGGTGACATTTTTCGTCACGAACCAGTTCCCCAACTACCAGTATCTGATCAAGCGCGAGGCCGAGGAAGGCCATACGGTGGCGGTGCACAGCTACAGCCATGTGTACGGCAGGATCTACAAGAGCGAGGAGGCCTACTTTGAGGATCTGAACGCGATGAACGACATCATCGAGGAGCAGACCGGAAAGCGCGCCACGATGCTTCGCTTCCCGGGCGGAAGTTCGAATGCGGTGAGCCGGCAGTACTGTGTCGGCATCATGTCGCAGCTCACGAAGGATCTGACGGCAGCCGGCTTCCAGTACTATGACTGGAACATCCCCAGCGGCGATTCCGACGGTGCGACAACCGCGGCGGAGGTCTTCAACAACGTCAAGCGCTATGTGCAGAACTACAACATCTCGATCGTTCTGCAGCACGACATCAAGGCCTTTTCCGTGGACGCAGTGGAACAGATCATCATCTGGGGCCTGGAGAACGGTTACACGTTCCTTCCGCTACAGCCCGACAGCCCGACGGTACATCACCGTCTCAACAACTGATACTCTTGCGGAGCCCGTTTCTTGGGGCTCCGCTTTTTCTATCCCATCAGGGGCGGCAGGGGCGGAAAGCACACGGAAGGTCGCAGGTACCGGGAATACAAAAAAGGGCCGCCCGGAAGGGTGGCCCGATTGTTTTCCGTTTTGTCGGTGGGGGTTAGAAGTTTCCGTGGATGGCCTTGACAAGGGACTGGGCATCCGGGGATACCTTCTTCGCCTCGATGATGGAGACGAGGTCGCGGCGAACCAGATCGGCGAGAGCGTCGTTCATGGTGCTCATGCCCTGAGAGCGGCTCTGCTGGAGCATGCTCGGGATCTGGATGGTCTTGCTCTCACG
>CACZRV010000151.1 GCA_902783725.1 uncultured Lachnospiraceae bacterium
AAGATTCGAACTCCCGACACCTTGGTCCGTAGCCAAGTGCTCTATCCAGCTGAGCTACACGCACACGTCTTGACGACAAGGGCTATTTTACATTCCCACTGTCGGAATGTCAAGCACAATTTTGTGAAAAACATGCGAAAAATGACCAATTTTTCGCCCGCTGTTTCCCTGCCGCTCACCGCCGGTGATCCGCATTGCTCCTCCGCCGCTCACCGCCGGAAAAAAACGCTACTCCTCCGCCGCGATCCGGCCTGCGTCCCGCAGCAGAACATACAGCTTCTGCTCGTAGGAAAATGTCTTCATCAATTCCCGCGCCTCCGAAAGCGCACGCGTTCGCACACTCTTTGGCTGCAGACACGCTGTAGCTCTGATGAGCAGATTTTTCGGCGTGTGACTTAAGTCGACAAACTCGAGAACCTGCGTCTTGTAACCGCAGACGGTGAGCAGGTTTGCGCGGATGGCGTCCGTCATCAGAGCCGCCATGCGTTCCTTGATGATGCCGTAACGACCCACCAGGGGCATCTCTTCCGCGGACATCGCCTTGTTCATCTCGTGCTGGCAGCACGGAACCGAGAGGATGAGCTTCGCGCGGTTCGTCACCGCGTGGAACAATGCGTAGTCCGTCGCCGTGTCACAGGCGTGCAGCGTCACCACCATGTCAATGGGCTCCTCGGAAACGTATTCGCCGATGTCGCCCACCGCAAACGACAGATTGCTGTAGCCGTACCGCTCCGCGGCCGCGTTGCAGTTGCGGATGACATCCGCCTTCAGATCAAGCCCGACGATGCGGACATCCGACTTGCGAATCTCCGTAAAATAATAGTACAGAATGAATGTGAGGTAGGATTTGCCGCAGCCGAAATCCAGGATGCGGATCGGCCGGTCCTTCGGAAGGCAGTCCGCCGCGTCCGCGACGATCTCGACAAAGCGGTTGATCTGGCGGAATTTGTCGTGCATCGAGGCGACGACGCGCCCCTCTTTCGTGAAGATTCCCATGTCGACCAGCGGCGGAACCACCGTCCCCTCCGGGATCACGTAGTTTTTCACGCGGTCGTGGGACTCCGAAACCGTCTTCGCGGCGGCCGGGAGCCGGCTTTCCGAGAAGAGGCATTTTCCGGACTTCGAGCGCTTGATTTCTGCTGTTCTATCGCTGTAGAACAGATTGATCTGGCGGTATGTTGCGAACTCCGTCTCCAGCTCGCCCGCAAGCTCCGATACCGCTATGTTTTTATGGAACACCTGCGTCGCCGTATAGGCCTCCCGCTGGAAGCCATCCTTCTTGCGCACATAAACAAGCCGCTTGTACCCGGCCTTCGCACCGCCGTTGCTCATCACAACCTTAGCGGGAAGCTCCGGCCGGCCCGCCAGGTATTCGCCCAGAGAACCAATTTCCATGTCTTACCTCGTCAGATTACAATGCCCCTCGTGTGGTCATACTCGTGCTGGATGATCTGCGCCACATGGTCCGTAAAGGTGTCGCGGCGCGGCTTGAAATCCGCATCCAGGTACTCCACCGTAATCTTCTTATATCGTTTAACGGACCGCACGCCCGAGAGGGACAGACACCCCTCCTCCGTCTCGTACGGATCCTCCCGCGACACGATGATCGGATTGATCATCGGCACGTTGAAAAATCCCATCGTCACTGCGATGATCGTCTTCCGCACGCCGATCATGTTGGCCGCCATGCCGACGCAGGTGCCCCCGTGGGCCTTCAGCGTGTCGCACAGATCCTTCACGACCTTGCGGTCCTCCGGACAATCCCTTGCCGGCTCCGACTTCATCGCCAGAAACATCGCATCCTTTACGATATTGCAAACCATCTCACACCCCCGTGTGTAACAAAACCCCGCCTAACCGCGCGTCGCCAGCGCGATCAACAGCTTAACGATACTCTCCATCGACTCGACGCAGGCATACTCAAAGCGCGAGTGGAAATTGCCTCCGCCGGTGCACAGGTTCGGACACGGCACTCCCATGAACGACAGCCTCGCACCGTCCGTGCCGCCGCGGATTGGCTGAATGAGCGGCACAATGCCCAGCTCCTCCATGGCCTCCTTCGCGTCCTCCACCAAAAACAGGTTTCCCTGTTCGATAACCTCTTTCATGTTATAATAAGAATCCTTCATCGTCAAGAGCGCAGTTCCCTCGCCGTAGCGCTCGTTGATCTTCGCCGTCATCGCCTCCATGCGGCTCTTTTTCTCGAGGAACTTCGCCTTGTCGTGGTCGCGGATGATATACATGATCGTCGCCTTCTCGGTCTCGCCCTCCAGGCGTGTGAGGTGGAAAAATCCTTCGTACCCCTCCGTGGTCTCGGGCCGCTCCGTCGCAGGAATCATCGCATCCAGTTCAAGCGCAACCCGCGCCGCATTGATCATCTTGTCCTTGGCCGATCCCGGATGGACGCTTCGGCCGGTGATCGTCACCGTCGCAGCAGCCGCATTGAAGCACTCGTACTCGATCTCGCCGAGCTTCCCGCCGTCCACCGTGTACGCCACGTCCGCGCCGAGCTTCTCCAGATCGATGTAATCGACGCCCGCTCCGACCTCCTCATCGGGGGTGAAGCAGATGCTCAGTTCCCCGTGCGGGATCTCCGGATGCGCCAGAAGGTACGCCGCCATCGTCATGATCTCCGCAACCCCGGCCTTGTCATCCGCGCCGAGCAGCGTCGTTCCGTCCGTGACGATCAGCGACTTCCCCGCGAGCTCGCGAAGCTCCGGAAAATCCTCCGTCTTCATAACGATCGGCCCGTCCTCATTCAGAACGATATCCCCGCCGTCATAGTCGCGCACAATGCGGGCGCGCACGTTTGTGTCGGTCACCTCCGGCGACGTGTCCATATGTGCTAAAAATCCCTTAACTTTCGTCTGCTTCCCGCCGTCCGTCGCGGGAATCTTCGCGTACACATAGCAGTGTACGTCATCGTAGAAAACGTCGGAAGCTCCCATTTGCCGAAGCTCCTCCGTCAACACCTTTGCAAGGTCGTGCTGCTTCGCGGTTGTCGGCGAAGCGGTCGAATCCTCCGAGGACTGGGTGTCCACCGAGACATACCGAAGAAAGCGATTCAACAACTGATCCATGGTTTTCACTCCTTTGGGTGCATTTTTCGCAAAATCACGAGAAAACAAAAAGCAGCGAATCGGATGTCAATTCGCTGCCTGAGATTGCCGGCGACGGGGGTCGAACCCGTACGGGAGATTAAGCCCGCAGGATTTTAAGTCCTGTGTGTCTGCCAGTTCCACCACGCCGAC
>CACZRV010000152.1 GCA_902783725.1 uncultured Lachnospiraceae bacterium
CAGCGCACCGAAGCAGTTCATCACCTACTTCGAGGAGGACAACCGTCCGCAGTGCAAGCTCGACCGCGAGACCGAGAACGGCATGGGCGTATGCGCAGGCCGTCTCCGTGAGGACGCTGTCTACGACTGGAAGTTCGTAGGCCTCTCCCACAACACCAAGCGCGGCGCAGCCGGCGGTGCAATCCTCTCCGCTGAGCTTTTGGTAGCACAGGGCTACATCACCGCGAAGTAATCTTTCGCTGCTTTGACAACAAAAAGACCAATTCAGGGAACGTCGGAAAGAACCGGCGTTCCTTTTTTGTGCGCCGGAATCCTCCGCGGAACAATTTTCGAAAAATCCAAAAGAAATTATTGACAAACGATAATTTTAGTGCTACGGTATTATCGTAAAACAATAATTTGCCACAGGAGGCGGCTATGAACATTACGAATTTTCCGTTTCGCCGGTTGGGGGAGCTCCTGCGAAACATGTCACTGTCGGGGACGTTCGGCAATCTGTGTGCCTGGGCGCTGCTCGTTCTGCTCAGCCTGATTCCGGTTGCGGTACTGGTTGTGCTCCGGCTGCGAAAGAAATCCCTCCGGGTTGACTGGTGTCTGGTCCCGATTGCCATTGCGGAGGCGGTCACGATCTACCTGTCCGTCAATCCGATGCTGATCGGTGACCGGTCGATGCTCGGCGCACGGATCGATGCGGATCTCGGCGTCTCGTTCATCACGTGTGCATTTTACTCGCTGGTGTTTTGCTATCTGGTGCTGCGGTTTTGCCTTAAGCTCCTCCGGGGCTCCCGCGAGGAAACGCTTCGGCTGATGGAGCGGCTCTGCATTCTGGCGACGATTGTCCTGATGGCGGTTGCATTTTCCGAAGCGTATGTTTTTGTTAAGGAACAGAGCGAGATCGGTGACACTACTCCGTTCGACGACGCGTTCCGGATCGGAAAGGCAGTCTTCGGAATCATCTTGAACATCGCACTGGCGGCGACATTTCTTCTGACCGCGCTCGTGGTACGGCGCTACCGGCGCGAGGGCGCGACGCAGGCACTCGAACGCAGTCTTCGTGCATTTACCGTGTTCTGCGTCGTCGAGATCGTCGCATATCTTCTGCTCGTCGCGGCATACAACGTCATGCAGCTCGTGTTGATCAAGCGGCTTACCTCGGTGAACGTCAGCATGATCCTGCCGCTGTCGGAGCTCATTGTCATCGCCTTCATCCCCGCGGCGCTCCACATGATCCGCGAGGCGCGCGAAGTGAAGGAAGAGAACTCATTGTACATTTAGGAGAGGGCCATGGCGATCAAAGTCTATCTTGAGGATGTGTTGAAGAAAAACGGAATGACATCCAAGGAGCTGTGCGCCCTGATCGGAATCACGGAGGCCAATCTCTCGATTCTTCGAAGCGGCAAAGCGAAAGGCGTGCGGTTCGAAACAATCAACAAAATCTGTTACCACCTGCATTGCGATGTGGGTGACATCTTGAAATTTGACGGGGAGTTAAACGATGAAGAAGTATAGTTTGATCTTTTTACTGATAGCATTATGCAGCTTGTGTGGGTGCAGCGGAAAGCTTGCGGTGGAGGCCATGGACGCCCCCGGGAGCAAGGATGTTCCGATCGGAATCGGCTTTCTGGTGTTTACGCCGGATGATTTTAACAATACCGCCAGTTCCATCAACGAATTTGAATTGTTGTATACGAAAGAGGACGGTGTTCTCGATGTCTCGAGCATCCGGACGGAATTTGACCGGGAGGTGTATCTGTGTGCGAACTACTACATGCCGTACAGTGGCAGAACATACGAATACGCGCAGCGGCTCATCATCACCGGAGGCATGTATGGAACGGATGTGACGTACTCCACATCCATCACCGACATCGACAAAGAGACCATGCAGATCAACGGGGACACAGTGAATGCCGCGACTTTCACCGCCGTCGCATGCACAACCGAAACCGACCGGTATCTGAAGTTTTACCACGTCTACGAGCGTGAGGACGGCTCGCTGTACTGCAAGGACCCGCTCGGCCCCGAGTATCTCGGCAGCGGAAGCTCGATCTCCACGCACCAGATCATAACCAGCGATATCGCGTGGACCGACGACAGGCAAGGTATCAATCAGATCGACATCACCATCTCGGTCGAGCGCAAACCGCAGGATCTTACGTACACGCTCACGTATCTCGACCGCGACAACCGCCCCGTAGGCGAGACCGTAACAATGGCCGCTGTGGGCAGCACCATTCCGGGCTTCAATCCCCCGGAAAATGCGGCCTTCCTCCTGATCAAGGCTTCCGGCACCGGCTGCGAGAGCAACACGCTTTACAACCTGGAGAAGGACCCCGTTCCGATCTTTATCTCCGAGGGACGAAACGACGGAATGCTCCGGGTTCTGTATCTTAACATCGAATAAGCATTTGGCAAATAAAAAGCACCCTTCTTATCGTTCATCGGTAAGAAGGGTGTTTTTGTTTACTCCACATACGCCGTCAATACACCGTCGACAACGTCGATCACGATCGTGTCTCCGGCATGCACCTGATCTTCGAGGATCATGCGGGCGCTCATGGTCTCCGCGTTGGTCTGCAGGTAGCGCTTCAGAGGACGCGCGCCGTATACCGGATCGTACGCCTGCTCGCAGGCGAGATCGATGGCTGCGTCGGTGAAACGGACGCTCACCTGACGCTCATGCAGCCGGTCGTTTAAGCGGTTCGTGAGAAGCTTGATGATCCTGCGGATATTGTCCTTCGTGAGCGGTTTGAACAAAATAGTCTCGTCCAGACGGTTCAAAAACTCCGGGCGGAAGTGAGCGCGAAGATCGCGCATAACCGCATCCGTTGCCTCCGGCGAGATCGTGCCGTCCTCGCGGACACCGGAGAGCAGGTACTCCGAGCCGATGTTCGAGGTCATGATCAGAATGGTGTTTTTGAAGTCCACCGTGCGGCCCTGCGAGTCGGTGATCCGGCCGTCGTCCAGCACCTGCAAAAGCACGTTGAACACGTCGGGATGCGCCTTCTCCACCTCGTCGAACAAAACGACGCTGTACGGCTTTCTTCGCACAGCCTCGGTCAGCTGACCGCCCTCGTCGTAGCCGACGTATCCGGGCGGCGCTCCGATCAGACGCGAGACGGAATACTTCTCCATGTACTCGCTCATATCGATACGAACCATGTTCGTCTCATTGTCAAACAATGCCTCGGCCAAAGCCTTCGCAAGCTCGGTCTTGCCGACGCCGGTGGGTCCTAGGAAGAGGAACGATCCGATGGGACGGTTCGGATCCTTGATGCCCGCCTTCGAGCGCATGATAGCCTCCGTCACGCGTGCCACGGCTTCGTCCTGGCCGATGACGCGGCGATGCAGCTCATCCGCCAGATGCAGCGTCTTGTTGCGCTCGCTCTCATTGAGTTTTGCCACCGGAATGCCCGTCCACTTCGAGACGATCTTTGCGATCTCCTCCTCGTCGACGGTCTCGTGAACCATGGTATGACCCTTTTCGCGGATGCTCTCCTCCGCTGCCGCAAGCGCCTGCTTAAGCTGCGGAAGACGGCCGTACGTAAGCTCCGCAGCCCTGTCCAGATTGTAGGTCCGCTGTGCGTCGGAGATCTGACGGTTCACATCCTCGATCTCCTCCTTGATCCTGCGGACGCTCTCCAGCTCCGCCTTCTCGGCATCCCACTGAGCCTTCGCCTGCTCCCACTCCTCGCGGGCCTGGGCAAGCTCCTTCTGCAAAGCTTCAAGACGCTCCTTGCTAAGGGCATCCTCCTCTTTCTTGAGAGCCGCCTCCTCGATCTCCAGCTGCATCATCGAACGCTTCGCCTCATCGAGCTCCGTGGGCATGGAATCCAGCTCCGTCTTGATCAATGCGCAGGCCTCATCCACCAGGTCGATGGCCTTGTCCGGCAGGAACCGGTCGCTGATGTAACGGTTCGACAACACGGCCGCGCTCACCAGAGCGCCGTCGCTGATCTTCACGCCGTGGTACACCTCGTAGCGCTCCTTCAGGCCTCGCAAAATGCTGATCGTGTCCTCCACGGTCGGCTCATCCACCATGACCGGCTGGAAACGACGCTCAAGGGCCGCATCCTTCTCGACGTACTGACGGTACTCATTTAGCGTCGTCGCGCCGATACAGTGCAGCTCGCCGCGGGCCAGCATGGGCTTTAACATATTGCCGGCATCCATCGCGCCGTCCG
>CACZRV010000153.1 GCA_902783725.1 uncultured Lachnospiraceae bacterium
GGTAACAATCGAAGATATCAGTGACACGGGAGAGGGAATCGGTCATGTCGACGGGTTCACTCTTTTTGTGTCTCGTGCGGTTCCGGGGGACACCGTCCGCGCCCGCATTCTGAAGGCAAAGAAGACGTACGCGATCGCGAAGGCGGAGGAGATCCTCACGCCCGCGCCCGGCCGCGTCACGCCGGAGTGCCCCGCGGCGGGCTCCTGCGGCGGCTGCCAGCTCTCGTACCTCTCCTACGAATCCCAGCTGGCACTGAAGCAGAAGAAGGTCGAGGACTGCATCCGCCGGATCGGAGGCTTTGCGGACGTCTCCGTGCAGCCGATCATCGGAATGAGCGAGCCCCGCGCGTACCGCAACAAGGGCCAGTTCCCTGTGGGAACAGCCAGCGGTGCAAAAGAGCCGGTGCTCGGCTTCTACGCGGGACACAGCCACCGCATTGTTCCGACGAAGTCCTGCGGAATGCTCTGGCCCGGCCATGAGGCGATCCTGGCGGCGGTTTCGGAGTATCTTGCCGCGAGCGGCGCAAGACCCTACGACGAGGAGACAGGCCGCGGACTTGTGCGCCACGTGTTGATGCGCAAGGGCTTTGCAACCGGAGAGATCGTGGTGTGCCTGGTCATTAACGGCACGGCGATCCCCGCCGCGGAAACTCTGTGGGAGCGGCTTTCGAAGATTCCGGGAGTCGTCGGCCTGTGCCTCAACGAAAACCGCGAAAAGACAAATGTGATCCTCGGAAAGCGGTTGATCCCGCTGTTCGGCAAGGCCTCCGTCACCGACTGCATCGGCGACGTGAGATTCGAGATCTCGCCGATGGCATTTTACCAGGTAAACCCCGTGCAGACGAAGGTTCTGTACGATACGGCGCTTGCGTACGCGGGGCTCACCGGCACGGAGACGGTCTGGGATCTCTACTGCGGGATCGGCACGATCTCGCTCTTCCTGGCGAAGGCTGCGAAGAAGGTCTACGGCGTGGAGATCGTCCCGGAGGCCATCGAAAACGCGAAGGAAAATGCCCGGACCAACGGGATTGCAAATGCTGAATTTTACGTGGGAGCGGCCGAGGAGGTATTCCCGCGTCTTGTGAAGGAAAATCCGGACATCGGCGCGGATGTGATCGTCGTCGACCCGCCCCGCAAGGGCTGTGACGAGAAGCTTTTGGCCACCGTGCTGGCGATGGCGCCGACCCGCATCGTCTACGTTTCCTGCGACCCGGCAACCCTTGCCCGGGACCTCAAGGTTCTGTGCGCCGGCGGTTACCGCATCGACTGCGTCCAGCCGGTGGACCAGTTCCCGGGGAGCGTGCATGTGGAGACCTGCTGCCGGCTGTCGAAGCAGGGCTGAAGGAAACAGGGTTAAACATAACGGGAGGAAGTATGGGCAGTGCAGTAGCGAAACTCTGGGGGTTGATCTATCTTCTGATCATCGGGGCGGGGTCCCTTGTGGTGCTTCTGATCCACGTGCTGTTCGGGGTGCCGTTCGGCATTCTCTGGCTTGTCATGGCGGTTGCAGCCGTTCCGGCGGCATTTTTCGCGATGGGAAGACTGCAGAAAGCCGCGGGGTCCAAACCGGAGGCAAAGCTGCATGCGGAGTACATGACGGAGGCCCGCACCAGAGGGTATACGCCGCGGTTCTTCGAGCTCGCGGAGCAGGCGGTCGCCATGAAGCAGAGCGGCGCCGCGATCGATTTCGTCTATCTGAAGGATTTTGCGATCTATACTGCGGATTATTACAACCTGACGGAGCAGAGCGACAAGGCGCTCTCGTACCTGGAGCTTCTCGACCGCAGCGACGTCATGAGCAAGAGCATTCAGTTCATGGACAAAGGGATGACGATGCTTTTGTTTTACAGCGTTTTGATGGAAGCCTGCCGGGGCTGCAAGGACCGTGCAAAGGGCGAGCAGGCATTTGCGGAAGTGGAGCCGTATCTGGCGAAGAAGTACGCGATTCCGGTGCTGGATTTTACGGCGCAGGTTATCCGCTACCACTACTACATGCTCACGGAGGAATACGACCGGGCGAAGCAGGTCCTGGAGGAAGTCGAGGCCGACCAATCCACGCAGACCCGGGATATCATGACCCGCTATACCATGCAGGCGGACTACGCCCTGTTTAAGGGCGACCGCGAGACGGCCCGCGAGGCCATGGCCCGCGCTGAAAAATGCTGCCTTGAGGGCACGCCGATCCTCCGGGAGATTTACGATTGCTGGATGAAGCGGTTCGGCTTTTCGGAAGGATAAGCTAAGCGCAGGAGCCGCATTTTTAACGGGAACAGAAATCAGGGGAGATATACGGGAGCCATGAAAACACGGGAGGAAGCAATCGCATACGGCCTTTCCTTCGAGGACACGTACCGGGACGCGCCGTTTCACGACGCGAACTGGCAGCTGGTGCGGTACAAGGGCAACAAAAAGGCGTTCCTGTGGACCTATGAGAAGGACGGCTATGTCAATTTAAACGTCAAGGTCGCCCCGGAGAAGGCGATCTTCTGGCGGCAGATCTACCGGTCGGTGATCCCGGGATACCACCAGAACAAGGACCACTGGAACACGGTGATCCTCGACGGAAGCATTCCGGAGCAGGATGTGAAGCTGATGATCGCGGAGAGCTACGACCTGGTCTCCGACAATCCGTCAAAACGTATCTACGAGGCGGTTAAGAGGATTCCCTACGGGCGCGTGGCCACTTATGCGCAGATCGCGGAGGCGGCGGGAGATCGGAAAATGGCCCGGGCCGTCGGGAACGCGCTTCACAAAAACCCGGATCCGGCGGGCATTCCGTGCTACCGCGTCGTGAATTCGAAGGGAGAGCTTGCCGGGGAGTTTGCTTTCGGCGGCGCCGGGCAGCAGGCGAAGCTTCTTGCGGCGGAAGGGATCGAGGTCACGGGAGGAGTTGTGGACCTCTCGCGGTACCAATGGAAAAATGAAGTTTGATGAAGTTTAAGGGGGACAAGAATGATTGACGGACACATTCACATCGAGCGGGGACCGTATACGCTTGCGTGGATTCAGAAGTTTGTGGATAAGGCAGTAGCGGAGGGACTTGACGAGATCCGGCTTTTGGAGCACAATTTCCGGTTTGAGGAGTTCGTTCCCATGTACGACTCCGTGCGCGCATACAGCGATTTCGTGGACGCGTGGTTTCGGCGCGTGGGCGGGGTCAGGAAGCTTGAGGAATATCTGGAGCTGATCGAGCGCGTCCGGGAGCAGAAGTATCCGGTGGAGATCAAGTTCGGCATGGAGGTGTGTTATTTTCCGAAGGCCGAAGAGATGACGCGGGAACTGACCCGGGGCAAGGGGTTTGACTTCCTGCTGGGGAGCGTGCATTTTGCGGGGGATTTTGCGTTCGACCACACGGCGGAGTTGTGGGAGGGCGAGGACGTGGACGAGGCCTTCCGGAAGTATTTTGAGGATGAGATCCGGCTCGCAAAGTCCGGGCTGTTCGACGGCATCGGGCATCCGGATTCCATCACATTGTTCGGACATAAGCCGTCTTTTTCGCTGACCGCCTACTACGAGCGGCTGGCGGAGGAACTTGCGAAGAGCGGTATGTACGCCGACGAGAACAGCGGCGTGGCGAGACGCTGCGCCGGGACGGCAACGCTTGGCATGAACACGGAGTTGCTCCGCATCCTGCAGAAGCACGGAGTGCGGATCATCACATCCTCGGACGCCCACTGTCCGGAGGATGTCGGCGACAGGATCCGGGAGATGGAAGGTATCGTAAAATGGGGCAGATGACAGAGAAGGAAAAGGAAAAAGAAAAGGAATACATGTGCCGCCGCAGCCGCAGTGTTGCGATCGTTACAAGGAACGGAAAAATCCTGATGGAGAAGGTTTTCTACTTCGGAAGGCTGTTCTGCACCGTTCCGGGCGGCGGCATCGAGGAGGGCGAGACGCCGGAGCAGGCGGCGATCCGCGAGCTTAAGGAGGAGTGCGGCCTGGACGGGACCATTGTTAAGCCGCTCACGGTGCAGTACAAGTCGGACGGCGCCGCGGAGTATTCCTTCGAGGTGAGCATCCCCGATGAGCAGGAAGCGATCACGGGCTACGACCCGGAGGAGACCGGCGACGATCCGCCGCTTAAGGAAGTGCTGTGGATGTCTCTCGAGGAGATCAGCGAGAAGGACCGGGCGTTTTTATGGTCCTACGGACTCATGCAGGTGGATGGATTTTTCGACGAGGTAAAACGCTGGGGCGATGCCGTGAGCTATCCGGGCATCTGTGAGGGGGCGGAAAAATGAGAAAAAGGTTGGTGTTCGGCACAATCTCCGCGGTGCTGTTCGGCGTGGAGGTGCTGATCGGAATGTACGCCCACGGCTGGGTGCGCAGTTACCTGGGCGATGTGCTCATCGTGATCCTGTTGTACACGCTGTTTCGCACGGTATTCCCCGCGTGGCCCGGAAAATGGTGGCTGCTGCCGGCGGCGATCCTGCTGTTCGCCTTTGCGGTGGAGTTTCTGCAGCTGTGGGGGTTTTGCGATCGGTTCGGGATCACGAATCGGCTGATGAGGATTATTCTGGGAACAGGGTATTCGACCGTCGATCTGGCGTGCTACGCCATCGGGATCGTGCCGTGTTTCATCGCGGAATATATGATGTACGGAAGAAAACAGAAAGGAAACTGAGCGGACGTGGAAGAGAAAACCTTGATCGATCAGGCATATGTGAAGGGAGTGCAGAAAGGACACACGCGGGCGTACCGGTTCGCGATGGGAATCATGATCTTTGCGGTGGTGGCTGCAATCCTCATTGAACCCGGGATCGGAGGATTTGTCGTGGCGGCAATCTTTGCCGTGATCGGGGTGTTAATGGCCCGGTATCGCAAAAAGAGCGGCGGCGAGATGCAGGTGTACTTCTGCCTGAGAGCGATGACGGACAAAATATATCGATACCATACCAGCGATGAAGGGGGAGACACGGTGCTCTATTATTTCGTGTTCGGAGACCGGAGTTTTGAGGTGAACGAAAGCCGGTACGACAAGGCATATGCGGGCGAGCCGTATTATGTCATGTACCACGCGTACAACAACCGGATTGTCGACGTCTTTGAGGTCGCAAAATATGACCTGGATCCGTCCCTTGATATCCGCCCGTAAGGAGAGAACCATGTCGGAGCAATTTACGAGGACACAGATTTTGTACGGCGAGGACGCCATGAAGCGGCTGGCAGCCTGCCGCGTTGCCGTGTTCGGCATCGGCGGTGTCGGCGGCTACGTCGTGGAGGCGCTGGCCCGCAGCGGCATCGGCGCTCTCGATCTGATCGACAACGACAAGGTGTGTGTCTCCAACATAAACCGCCAGATCATCGCAACCTGGAAGACGGTCGGCAGGGACAAGGTTGATGTGGCAGCGGAGCGGGTCGCGGAGATCAATCCGGACTGCACGGTCCGCACCTACAAGACCTTCTTTCTCCCGGAAAATGCAGCCTCCTTTGATTTCGCATCATACGACTACGTGGTTGACGCCATCGACACGGTGGCCGGGAAGCTGGCCATCGCGGAGTGTGCGAAGGCGGCCGGCGTGCCGGTGATCTCGGCCATGGGCGCGGGCAATAAGGTGCATCCGGAGCGCTTTGAGGTGGCGGACATCTACGAGACCTCCGTCTGTCCGCTGGCGAAGGTCATGCGGAAGGAGTGCAAAAAGCGGGGCATCGACTCCTTGAAGGTGGTCTACTCGAAGGAGGAGCCGAGGACGCCGCTTGCGGCAGCGGACGGGGACATTGCGGCGGAAGACGGACCGGACGCACCCGCGGAAAAGACTTCGGACGCATCAGCGGCGGAGTTTAGGAGCGCAAGGCGAAGAGCGACCCCCGGGTCCACGGCGTTCGCACCGTCGGTGGTCGGACTGATCATTGCCGGCGAGGTCATCAACGATCTGACCGGTCAGAAATAAGAAACCGGAGAGGTTATATGGCGACATTGCTGATCGCCGTGATTTATGCGGCATTTATCGGACTGGGACTTCCGGACTCGCTGTTCGGAGCATCCTGGCCGTCCATCTATACGGAATTCGGGCTGCCGTTCTCCCTGGGAGGGCTGGTCTCCGCCATCTGCTTCGTCGGAACGACAATCTCGAGCCTTTTGAGCACGTGGCTCATCAAGCATCTGGGAACCAACCGGCTCACGGCGGCGTGCACGCTTCTGACCGCCCTGTCGATGTTCGGCTACAGCGTGTCGGGGAACTTTGTCTTCCTGTGCCTGTTCTCGGTGCCGTTGGGCCTGGGCGCAGGCTCCATCGACACGGCGTTAAACAACTACGTGGCGATTCATTACAGCGCCTCGCAGATGAGCTTTCTGCACTGCTTTTACGGCGTCGGTGTCACGGTGAGCCCGTTCATCATGACGCTGGTGTTTGAAAACGGAATGAACTGGCGGACCGGCTACCGGATCGTTGCGTGCATGCAGCTGGGACTTGCGATCCTGCTGATCGCAACGCTGCCGGTCTGGAGGAAAGTGCACGGCGACGAGGTCTCGTCGGAGGAGGCGTTTGAGACTCTTTCGCTGCGGCAGGCGGCGCGCATTCCCGGCGTAAAGATCATGTGGCTTTTGTTTCTGTGCTCGGTCACGATCGAGGCTTCGGTCGGAATCTGGAGCAGCACGTTTTTGGTGGAGCACCGGCACGCGAGCGCTTCCTTTGCCGCGGCTTCGGTGACGATCTACTATCTCGGAATGACTATCGGACGGTTCCTGTCCGGCGTCTTTGCGAGAAAGCTGCACAGCTGGCAGATCGTGAAGATCGGCCTTGCAGTGCTCGGGGCGGCGCTGGCGGTTTTGGTGCTTGTGCCAAACGACTATGTGACGGTGGGGGCGCTGATGCTCGTGGGCATCGGAAACGGACCGATGTTTCCGAACTTCAATTACCTCGCACCGGAAAATTTCGGTGAGAAGCGCTCGCCGGCGATCATCGGAACCCAGATGGCGGTCTCCGGCTTCGCGTTTGTGGCCGGGCAGATGTGCTGCGGCCTTCTGGGACAGGCGTTCGGGATGAGAACGTTTCCGTTCTATCTGATCGCATTTTACGGCTTGATGCTGGCTGCGTTTTTGCGGGCGGCGAAGCTTTGGACGATGCCGCGGATTTTTTGGTCGCGCACGAAATAAATCGGGGAAGACAGTATGGACGAACCTGGGAAAATGACAACCGAATTCAGCATTCTGAACCTCGACGGTTCCTCCCATGATCCCGAGGAGACCGAGGTGTTTTTTGCGGACCTGAACCTTCTGCAGGTGATCGACCGGCTCACGGTGAAGTGGGGGCGGGACGTGCGGAAGTACTATCTGTATTTTCCGAAGGATACGGAGGCGGAGGCCTATCGGCGCGCGGTGTACGGCGATGTCAAAAAGGACGCGGTGTACCGGGCGCTCATGACATACATGGAGCGGCTTGCGGGCATCGCAGAGCTGCGCGGGGAGCGGGAGCGCGTCTCCAATACGCTGCAGCAGGCGGTCTGGAGGGTTCGCGAGACCACGGCGGTCTGCGAGGCGTACGAGTCGCTTGCGGAGGAGCTTGCGAAGGGAGAACCGGCCTCTGCGGGAATGAAGGAGTTTGCGCGGATCCTCGCGGAGTTTCTGGGCAGCGAGAGTTACCGCCGGACGAAGGAGACGATGCAGAAGGTCTTGACGGAGATCCGCAGGACGCGGTTCGTCATCACCTGTGAGCGGGACCGGATCCGCGTGGAGCTCCGGGAGGTGGCCGGCGAGGGCGCGTACGAGGAGTGGATCTCGGGCGCGGTCGGCGGCGAAATAACAAGATTTCAAAATCCGTTCATGGCGGATATCAAGATCACCGAGCTGGAAAATGAGTGCCTGGAGATCCTGCGCACCAAAAAGCCGGAACTGTTCCGTGCGCTTGGGAAAATCCCCACCGGCAGCGAATGCGAGACGCCCGTGCTTCGCCGATTCTCGGAGGAGATCCGGTTCTATTTGGCGTTTGCTGCGCTGCAGCGGGAGATGGAGGCCGCGGGATTTGCCTTCGTGACTCCCGGGACCTCGGAGGAGCGGCCCATGGAGGCGAAGGGGCTTTACGACCTCGCGCTTGCCATGACGTCCCTCTCGGACAGGCGGAGCGTGGTTTCCAACGATTTTTCCCTCGGAGACGGCGAGCGGTTCTTCGTGCTTACGGGGCCGAACCAGGGCGGAAAGACCACGTTCGCACGAAGCCTCGGGCAGCTGGTGTATCTTGCGAAAATGGGCCTGGACGTGCCGGCGGGGTCGGCAAATGTGCCGTTCTTCTCGGGGATCCAGACGCATTTTTCGGTGGAGGAGAGTGTGGAGACCGGCCGCGGCAAACTGATGGACGAGCTGGTTCGTCTGGCTCCGATGATGGAGGATTACCGGCAGGGAAGCTTCGTGGTGATCAACGAGCTGTTCACCACGGCGGCAAACTACGATGCGCAGATCATGGGGAAGCGCGTTCTGGAGCATTTTATCGGACTCGGCTGCAAGGGTATCTACGTCACGCACATCAAGGAGCTGGCCGAGGAGCGGGACGGTGTGGTGAGCCTGCGGGCGATGCTGGACGCCCGGGGCGTGCCGACGTTTGAGATCCGCAGGGGCGAGGCGGAGGACGGCGCCTCTGCCGCGGGGGCAGTGAACAAATACCGGCTGACGTACGAACAGCTGAAGGAGCGCTTATGAAAGTTTGTTTGTTGTACGCGGACCGGGAGCGCGCGAATACGGAGACCTACTACGACACCAAAAGCATCATCGCGGACCTGGGACTTGATGCATTGTTCTCGGCGGCCGCGAAGGAGATCGTATACGAGAACGGGGAAGTCAAAAAGCTCGAGGCGGAGGATGAATTTCTCGCCGGGACGCTTAAAAATATCATGATGATCCCCCTCGCCTCGGCGGAGGAGATCGCGTTCCGTCAGGAGATCGTCGCGGACGCGACCAACCATCCCGAACCGGTGCGGGGACTGTACCGGATCAGCACGAAAATGCTCGCCAAATGGAACGAGCTTGGGCGCAACATCCGCGAGCGGATCCGCCGGGGAAGTCCGACGATGCGGCTTTTGACGGAGATCCGCGTGCTCACGCTTTTCTGCGACTCGCTCTCGGCGGTGCGGAAGCTTTTGGAAGCATCGGACGGATTTACGTCCCGCGGGCTCCGGGCGTTCCGGGAGGAGTTTTGCGAAGCATTTTCCGAAGAGCGGGAGGCGACGATCAGGAAGGTCCTTCGGGATGTCTCGTTCTACACGGACGGGCTGGAGCAGAAGGAGGAGCAGCTCACGGCGGTCAAGCCGCGGATCGTGCTCGAGTGCGGGCTGGAGGACGGCCTGCGCCTAAGCTCCATGAAGCTTGAGGAAGTGTCCTCCGTGAGCTCAAGGTATGTGCGAAAGGGAAGCACGAGGGACAAGCTTCAGAAGTTTATCAACGCCCGCATTCCGGATTCGTTCCCCACGGCGGAGGAGGGGCGCGTAAAGGAGCAGACACAGGCTCTCGAGGCCGCGGTCGTCAGCTATCTGGTGCGGAAGCTCCGCGGGCTGACGGACGAGTTTAATACATTTTTCGACCAGCTTCGGATCCAGGCGGGGTTCTACCTCGCGGCGGTGCAGCTGACGGAGCACATGCGGCGTCTGTCGACGGAATGGTGTTTTCCGACCGTGTGCGATAGAAAGGACCTTGCGTTTACGGACCTTCGGGAGTTCGTGATGAGCATCACCCAGCGCATCCGCGTGACGGGCAACACCTGTTCGCTGCAGGGGAAGAATCTCCTGATCGTGACCGGCGCAAACCAGGGCGGAAAATCCACCTTCCTGCGGAGCATCGCCATCGCGCAGGTGATGATGCAGTGCGGTTTGCCTGTGACTGCAAGGGAGTTTCGGAGCGGAATCTTCCCGCGGATCTTTGTGCATTTTACGAGGCGCGAGGACAGCGCAATGAACAGCGGCCGTCTGGACGAGGAACTAAAGCGCATGAACGGCATCGTGGAGCATCTGGGCGACGGGTCGCTGGTCTTTTTGAACGAATCCTTTGCGACGACCACTGAGAAGGAGGGCGCGGTGATCGCCTACGACATCATCCGCGCGCTTACGGAGGCCGGGGTCAAGGTGCTGACGGTAACGCACCTGCTGTCCTTTGCAAAGCGCGTCTACGGGGAGACGAAGGACCGCCCGGAGTCGGGCGCGGCGTTTCTCTCGGCGGAGCGGAAGCCCGACGGTACCCGCACCTATCACATGATCGAGGGCGAGCCGGAGCTCACGAGTTTCGGTCTTGATCTGTTCGACAGGATCGTGGGGAAGCCGGCCGGCTCGGAGCGGCTGAGTGATTTCACCGGAAATCTTTTGGGAATGAAGGGGAGACAGTTATGAAGGATGAAAAAGAATACCGAAGAAAGCTTTTGGGGCGGCCGATGAGGAAGATCATCTGGGCGTTTTCACTTGTGCTTTTCGTGGGACTTTGCTGGTTTTTGATCAAGCTTCCGTTTGAGAATGTTCCGCTGTTTATCGCGGCGTTGGCCGTTCTGGCGGTTCTCGCGATCTGCCTGGCGGTGTCGATCACATTTTACGTGCGGATGCGCCGCTGGCCCATCGTCACGGGGGAGATCGACGAGGTTACGCTGGACGCTGAGGGCAGCCAGCCGATGACGGTGGCGAAAATCCGCTTTACAGCGGCGGACGGTGCGGAGAATGTGCTGGAGTGGGGAATCTCCTCCTTCGGCGACTGGTACGAGGGCTGCGAGCCTGACGTGGAGGAGATGCTTAAAAAGGACCGCGAGCGGTACGAGGGCGGCCGGGTTCCGGTGTTCTGCTCTCCGAAGAAGCCCGAAAAGAGTTTCCCGATTTTGCGGGACGTGGAGAAGGACTGAAATACTATGATCATTATCATCACGGGAGCGTCGCACGTCGGAAAGACGGTGCTGGCGCAGAGACTGTTAGAGAGGCTGCATTTTCCGTACCTCTCCGTCGACCATCTGAAAATGGGACTGATCCGCAGCGGCAACACGATGCTCACGCCCGAGGACGATGACGAGCTGACGGAGTATCTCTGGCCCATTGAGCGGGAGATCATCAAGACCGCCGTCGAGAACCGCCAGAACCTCATCGTGGAGGGGTGTTACGTGCCCTTCGACTGGCGCGCGGACTTTACGGAGGAGTATCTTTCGGACATACGATACATCGCTCTTGCGATGACGGACGACTACATCGACGCCAACTTCGGCGCGATCCGCGACCACCGCTCGGATGTCGAGGCCAGGCTTTACGAGTTCGACCTCGACACAGAGCTTGTGAAAGAGGCGAATCGGAAAATGATCGACGGCTGCCGCGCGGCGGGCGAGTCGGTCACACTGATTGACGGCGACTACGAGCAGACGATTTCGCAGGTCGCGGAGACGCTGGCGGCGCAGGTCGCCGCGCCTGCGTGCTGCGGGGAGAGGGAGACGACGTAGTTTCGGAGGAACTGCCCATGAAGAAGCATCGGAAAATCTTCGCGATCACACTTGCTGCGGTCCTCTGCCTCGGGGCAGCAGGCTGCGGCCGGCGGGAGCATGCCGCGGAGCGGCAGCCGGACGGTGCGGTCGCGACGGCGACGGTTTCTCCGACGAGGAAGCCCGCGGGAACGGCGACGCCGGTTCCCACGGTGCCGCCGGATTCCCCTGTGGAGGGCACCGGCTCGAAGCCGTCGGATGCACTGCCGGTACACCGGGTGAGCAACGTGGCCCGCGGGGCAGCGGGGGAGCTCTCGGTGATCTGGCTCGGGCATTCGTCGTTTCTGCTGCAGATGGGCGATAAAAACATACTGTGCGATCCGGTATTTTCGGAGCGCTCGTCGCCGGTTTCCTGGGCGGGACCGAAGCGCTTCACGGAGGCGCCCATGACCGCGGAGGACACGCCGGAGATCGACGTGCTGTTTCTTTCGCACGACCATTACGACCATATGGACCGGGAGACGATCCTTGCCCTGGACGCGAAGGTCGGGGCGTACGTCGTGCCGGAGGGAGCTCAGACAATCCTTGCCGGCTGGGGCATCGCGGAGACTAAGATCCACCACCTCGCAACCTGGGAGTCGGTGACGCTGTGCGGCATCCGCTTTTCAATGACGCCGGCGCAGCATAAGGGCGGGCGCGGGATCGGCGTTGCAACACTCGCCGTCGGAGTGTTCCTTTCGGACGGTGCGCATACGGTGTATTATACCGGGGACAGCGGCTACGGGGAGCATTTTGCGACGATCTGCGAGACTTTCGGCGCACCCGATCTGATGATCGCCGAGTGCGGCCAGTACGACAAGAGCTGGCCCACGGTGCATATGTTTCCGGAGGAGAGCGCCCGGGCGGCGGCCGATCTGCACGCGACGTGGGTGATCCCGGTGCACTGGGGTGCGTTTGTGTTGTCGACCCACGCGTGGGACGACTCCATCCGGCGTTTTGTGACCGCGGCGGAGGAGCTCGGAATCCGGCCGACGACGCCTGAGATCGGGCAGCCGGTGGACTACCGGAACATCGCTTCCTTTACGGAGCACTGGTGGGAGGCATGTCGATGACGGGGAGTTTTCCGGATTGCGACTTAAGACTTGAAAAACGGGGCGCAGAACCGTATACTTGATGTGTTAAAAATCGTTGGGGGACGAAATATGTTATACTTCTGGATCTATCTTGCCGTCATCAATGTTTTTGCGTTCGTGATGTACGGCATTGACAAGCGCAAGGCGAAGGAAGGAGCCTGGCGGGTTCGCGAGTCGGTGCTGCTGCTTTTGGCGGCGGCGGGCGGAAGCGTCGGCGCACTTTTTGGGATGTTTGTGTTTCACCACAAGACGAAAAAGGCACCCTTCAAGGTGCGGATCGCGATCATTTTGGTGTTGCAGGTCATCGCGGTCGGAGCATGGCTGTATCTGCGCAATCCCGCGCTGGAATCGCCGCTGATTCGTAAGGACGGAGCAACCCTCGCCGAGAGGTTCGCGACGCCGGAGGGATTTGTCCGGGCGGAGGCGCCTGCGGGGAGCATGACCGCGTTTCTTCGGGGCTACGCAATGGAGCCCCACGGAAGCAAGGTGAAGCGCTACGACGGCAGGACGAAGAGCGGAAAGACGGCGGTGGCTGTGTTTTCCATGCATCTCGGGACGGAAAATCTGCAGCAGTGCGCGGACTCGGTGATGCGCATGTACGCCGAATACCTGCGCGCAAGCGGGCGCGAGGATGAGATCGCGTTTCATTTTGTGAGCGGCTTTCTGTGCGACTGGCCGACCTATCGCAGCGGAAAGCGCGTGACCGTCGACGGCAACGACGTGCAGTGGTACGACGGCGCGGCGGAGTCCGGCTCGGACGAGACCTTCGAGTCCTACCTGGAGCTTGTATTTAACTACGCCAGCACCCTCTCGCTGTGGGAGGAGTCCGCGGAGGTTCCCCTTGCGGAGGTGCAGGTCGGCGACATTTTCCTGCGAGCAGGCTCGCCGGGCCATGTGGTCATGGTGGTGGACGTCTGCGAGAAGGACGGGCGGAAGGCGTTTCTGCTCGCCCAGGGCTCGATGCCCGCGCAGCAGTTTCATGTGATCCGCAACGACGCCCATGTGGACGACCCGTGGTACTATGTTGACGAGATCACGTATCCCTTTGAGACCCCGGAGTACACTTTTGACAGGGGAAGTTTCCGGCGGCCGGTGTACCTGACGGTCGGCAGCCAAGGGGAAGACGAAAAATGAGGCTGCATTTTTCGTAAATGAACTTCGGGCCCTGTGCGGGGCCTTGAGATAGAAAGGTGGCAAATACTATGAAGTATACGATGAAAATCGCAGGCTTGAAGAGAGATCTTCCGCTTTGCAAGATTACGGACGATCTGTACATTGCAGCATTTATCTGCTTCGGCGATGCGGAGGTGACGGTGGCGTGCGCGAAGGCGTTGTTGAAGGCCGTTCCGGCGGACAGCTATGACTACATGCTGACGGCGGAGGCGAAGAGCATTCCGATCATCCACGAGATGGCGCGTCAGTCCAAGGCGACGAAGTATTTTATCGCGCGCAAGGGACCGAAGGTTTACATGCCCGATCCGCTGCGCGTTTCCGACCGCTCCATCACGACGAAGGGCGAGCAGGCGCTCTACCTCGGCCGTGACGACGCGGAGCTGATCCGCGGCAAGCGCATCCTGCTGGTGGACGATGTGATCTCCACGGGCGGCTCGCTTCGCGCCATGGAGGAGCTTGTCAAGATGGCGGGCGGCGTTGTGACCGGCCGTGCGGCGGTTTTAGCGGAGGGCGACGCTGCGAAGAGAGATGATATCGTGTTCTTGGCGCCGCTTCCGGTGTTCAACGCGGACGGAACCCCGAAAGATTGAGAAAGTGAGGACGCAATTTCGTGAAGACTTTCCGTAGAGATCTCTGGGAGGACGGCGAATACACATACGCTGCGGCGTACGGTTTTGTACCGAACGTGCGTGCATTTCTGCACGAGGAGGACGACGCGGCCCGCGACGCCATGCTGGTGGTGCCGGGCGGCGGTTACTGTATGCTGGCGGCCCATGAGGGCGAGCCGGTGGCAAAGGCATTTTACGAGCAGGGGATGAACGTCTTCGTGCTCACGTACACGACGGATATTACCATGTCCGTGCCGCTTAAGGACCAGCCGCTCCGCGACATCGCGCGGGCGATCCGGTATCTGCGGGCGAACGGTGCGGAGTTCCGGATTGAGGGTAAAAAGCTGGCGGTCTGCGGATTTTCCGCGGGCGGACATGTGGCCGGCAGCGTGACGGTGCACTGGGACGACGTTGCGGACACCAATCCGGCCTACGCGGGCTACTCCGCGCGCCCGGACGCCGCGCTTTTGTGCTACCCTGTGATCACGGCAGGCCCGTACACCCATGAGTATTCGATTCAGGCGCTGCTGGGAACCAATCCCACGGCAGCGGAGCTGGAGTATTATTCGCTTGAGAAAAATGTGACCAAGGACACGCCGCCGACCTTTTTGTGGCAGACCGCGACGGACACTGTTGTGCCGGTGGAAAACAGCTACTTCTTCGCACAGGCCTGTCGCGAGAAGGGCGTTCCCTTTGCGCATTTTGTGTTCCCGTCGGGATTCCACGGCCTCGGCCTGGGCAAGGGCTTCAGCTATCCGGGATGGTCGGACGGCAGTTACGTGATGGAGCAGGTGAACAACGCCGTCGCAGCCGTGAAGGCGGGCAAGGGCGTGAACGTTTCCGAGCGCCGCGTTGCGGAGCTTAGGGCACAGTTCCCGGACGAGGTTCCGGAACCGGAGGAGAAGAAGGAACCGACGCCGCCGTTTGAGTTCAAGCCCGACGTGACCTTGAAGGATGACGTCGGCATGTGGACTGAGCTTGCGCGGGTGTGGTTCGCGCGTCTGTAACTGAGAAACATTGCGGGCTTCTCCGGGGATTCCGGGGAAGCTCGGTTTGACATCGCGGAAAATGCAGCCTGCATTTTCCGGGGATTCGGAGTAGCGGCATGGAGCAGAGAGAGGACAATCGAAAGGGTTCGATCGCGAGAAACATCTCCTACAACACGATGATCACCGTGATGAAGTATGTCTTCTCGGCGGTCTGCCTGATGTACGTGAGCCGGAAACTGCAGCCTGCGGCCAGCGGCGAGGTGGATTTTGCGACCTCGACCACGGCTTATTTCACCATGTTCGCAACCCTCGGAATGCCCATATACGCAATCCGGTGCTGTGCCAGATGCCGTGACGACCGGGAGAAGCTCTCCCGGGTGTTTACGGAGCTGTTCAGCCTGAGCCTTCTGCTGGCGGCGATCGTCGGCGGCGTGTTTGTTGCGCTTTGCTTTATCACCGACCCCTTCCGCGGAAACCGGCTTCTGTTCCTCTTGCTCGGAAGTCAGATCCTCTGGAACGCCATCGGCTGTGAGTGGCTCTATAAGGGCCTGGAGCGCTACCGCTACCTCATGACGGTGTCCGCGGCGGCGTACATTACGGCCCTTGCGCTGATCCTTCTTGCGGTGCATTCGCCGGAGGATAAGCTTCTGTACGCAGGTCTGTCCGTCCTCGCGGGGGCGATCACGGGCATCTGCAACTTCTTCTGTCTGCGGCGCGAGGTGGACCTTACGCTTCACCTGCGGATCAACGGCAAACATCTGAAACCGCTGTTTGTATTTTTTGCAATGAGCTGTATGACCAGCATCTACGTCAACCTTGACGTGGTGATGTTAGGCCTCATGCGCGGAAACTATGAGACCGGCCTTTACGGGCTTGTCACGAAGGGAAAGACCATGCTCGCTTTCTTCGGCGGCGTTTTGTGGTCGTCGATGCTTCCCCAGATGACCAATGCCTGGGGCAGCGGAGACAAAGAGCGCTTCCGCGAGCTCACGCGGCGGGCGGTGCGGCTCATCGTCGCAGTCAACCTCTCCCTCACCGTGTTTTCGCTGATCCATGCCGCGGACTGCACCGTTGCCATGGGCGGCGCTTCTTACGCAAATGCTGCCACGGCCTTTCGCATCACGATCCTTTCCGTGGTGCCCATCGGGTTGAGCAACGTGCTCGGCGGGCTTGTGATGATCCCTGCCGGCCGGGAGCGTCGGCTGCTTGCGGCGGAAGTCGCGGGGGCGGTGGTGAATTTTGCGCTGAATCTCTACGTGATCCCGCGCTATTCCATCGAGGGCGCGGCGGCCACAACCCTGATCGCGGAAGCGCTGGTGTTCGTTCTGTGCTTTGTCATCGACAGGCGGGAGATCGGTCTGCCGGTTGCGGACATGCTTCCCGATGTGCGCACGATTCTTGCCTGCGGCCTTGCCGCGGTGCCTGCGTGCTTCGTGCCGCTTCCCGCGGCAAATGTGTTCCTTCGCCTTGCTGTTGCGGCTGCGGTGTACTTCGGCAGCGCCGTCATTTTCGGACTGCTGCTTCGGGAGCCGGTGGTGAAGGAGGTTTTTGCCAAGGTGACGGGGCATTTTTCGAAGGCGGAAAGGCCTTCCGACTGATCTTGTGCGGGCGCATACGGCTTGACTTTACGCTGTCGTTGCAATATAATTATACTGTTGTAGAACGGATAGGCGTTTTGTATTGGAAAAATGGCCTGCAATGTATGTGCGGGTACGATGAAAAGAGGAGACGGGAAGAATCCCTGATAAGAACATGAGAACCAACAAAGGAACAATTCTAAAGCGAATCACGGCAATTTTAGTTGCTGTCTGCCTGTTTTTCGGAGGAGAGGCATTCTCCGGGGCTGACGACTTGTTCAGCGTGCTTTCGAAGGGCGGCTTGATTGCGATTGCCGCTGACGCAGACGAGGGAACCGCGGAGCCGGAATGGGACTGGAACTGGACGCAACCCCACGTCATTGAAGATGCAGACGGTAAAGTTGTTAGTTATGTATACCCCTTGTACAATTTCGCGCAAAGAGGGAATTCCGGCGTGTTTTATCGCATGGATATAACAACCATAAAGATGAAGCCTGAGGTCGATGCAGATGGGGAGGCACTGTTCAGCAGCCTTGAAAGGTGTAGAACAATATTCGGAGGCGGAAACAACAGACCTGTTTCCAAAGATTACTATACCGTCGAGGACTATGTTCCGTATGATGAGATTGTGATTGTTGATAAAAATGAACCGCAATACAACGGAGAATATACGCTTTATTCCAAATTTACGCCGAATCCGAATCATCCGGGGAAGTATTATCGTCTTGAGCCGGAGATATACGAAGGAGTTACCAGAATCCAGTTCTTCAACACTAAGATCGGCGGCAGCGGCGGATGGGTGAGACCGAAAGATTTGGAGGAAGAAAAACCTCTGAAAAACTGGCCGCAGAACGGAAAAGATCCGACGGAGCTGAGAAGCTTCCATCGGGATTATGTAATCTGGCTGATCGATACGGGCAAGCAGACGCTCTATAACTTTATCAAAGTCGGAAATGATTTTTATCGTTTGAACAAACAGGATGACGGTATCTTCGGCGGGCTGGCGAATCTCGTGCCTAAAGAGCAGAAACTGGATCCTGAATTGTGGCCGAGTCTGGTGGAACCGTATGATTTCTCCGGCCTCCGGGAGAAATATATAACGTATCAAAACAAGAACTATTATTACTATGATTCTGCGATGGCGGAAGAGGGGATAGAGATTCCGGACTACTATTTTACCGTAGACGGAGATGACTACGGTATCAGCGTGTTTGATCGCTTTACGCTTCAGAACGGATACGAGAACAACGACGACAAATACTGGCTGGGAACCGACCGGGCAGCGGAGTGGGGTACGAATAATACCCCCAACGATTACCGGTACCACAGAGACTTTACTGCGGTTTTCCATAAGAAAGAGGATCAGTACACGGCGACATTCAAAAACGGCACCGAGGATCCTTTTTCGGATACATTCCAGTGCGGAACCGCTCCGACTTACGGCGGAGAGACGCCGACTAGGGACGAAGATGGAGATTATGTTTATACGTTTGCCGGATGGCAGGCGGAAGACGGAACGGTTTACGCTCCGAATGAGGAGCTTCCCGTAAGCTTCGGCGATGTCACCTACCAGGCTGTCTTTTCGACGCTGACGAAGATTACGATAACAGCCGAGGATGCCGGCAAGCAATACGGGCAGGCCGATCCCGAGCTTTCCTGGAAGGTGAACAAGAAACTGCCGGAGAACGATCTGGCGAATCTCGCTGTTCAGGTTTCCCGTGATCCCGGCGAGGAGATCAAAACGTACGTTATTACGGCATCCGGAGATGAAGTTCAGGGCAAGTATCATATCACATATGTGAACGGAACCTTTACCATCTCGCAGGCGACAGACTTCACGGTTACCCTGGAAGGCTCGACGTATGAGTATGACGGAACTGCGAAGCACATAACAA
>CACZRV010000154.1 GCA_902783725.1 uncultured Lachnospiraceae bacterium
CACGGCGATGTCCGTCGGCGAAGTGACGGTGCACGTCCGCATAGCGGACCATCCGGAGTTGTTTGCTCCGGAGTGGGTCGGCGGTTATGACGGCTCGATCAAACGGAAGGTTCCGGATTACGCAAGCGCTCACTCGAAAATGTACAATGCGGTGATTTCCGAATTTGCCAAGGGAATCAAGACCATGACCTGGACGCAGGCTGCATTGCTTTTGAAGGAAAAAGACATTTATTTCGAGGGTATGAATGCGGCTGAGGCGATGGACTACGAGGAGAACGGATACCTGCAGTTCACCGATCCGGCGACCGAATATACGTACTATTTGATGTTCTGGCCGTTTACGGAAGGCGTCGAGGAGCAGCTTGAGAGCGTAACGTTCAAAAACTACGGCGCGCACATGTTCTTTGACTGCGCGTACGGTTCGCTTCCGACCCGGTATGTGCTGGTGGATCCCTGGATCAGAGATGATTATGATCGAGTGATCGCCGTAGCCTTTGACAACGTGGATGACTTCGGACTGGTTGCCGATGTGACGATCGCGCACTATTACGGAGATTGAATCAAACAATGTGAAAAGCCCTGTCTTCGGACAGGGTTTTTCTTGTGCAACGCGGTAAATTCGGGTATAATATAACTATATCATTTTCGGAGGAAAACGGGATGAGCAAACAGATAAAAATATCGGTTAACGGCACGGAAAATGTGGCATTTCACAACAATGTCGATTTCTGTGTCGGCACGGGGCGCATGGGGTTGGCGCTCACGGAGGAGTATTTAAAGGAGCTGTCCTTTGTACAGAATATCATCGGATTTAAGCATATCCGCGGCCACGGCCTGTTTACGGACGACATGGCGATCTACCAGAAGCGCAAGGACTGGAGAACCGGCAAGGAGACCGTGGAGTATAATTTTACGTACCTTGACCGCGTGATGGACGCATATCTTGCCCGCGGGATCGAGCCTTTTTTAGAGCTCGGCTTTATGCCCAAGGCCATGGCGTCAGGCGACAATACCATCTTTTACTGGAGAGGCAACACCACGCCGCCCACGAGCTATGAGGACTGGACGACGCTTGTGACGACGACGTTGTCGCACCTTGTGAAGCGGTACGGCGAGCGCGTGTACACCTGGCCCATCGAGGTATGGAACGAGCCGAACCTTCCGGGATTCTGGAAGGATGCGAACATGGAGGAGTACTTCCGCCTCTTTAAGGAGACGTTCCTTGCCATCAAGGCTTTGGACAAGCGCTTCCGCATCGGCGGACCGGCCATCTGCGGTGTGCGCGACGCCGAGTGGATGAAGGCATTTTTCGACTTCTGCAAGAAGGAGAAGATCAAGCCCGACTTTGCTACGAGACACCACTATACGACGGAGATGCCGGACTATTCCGGGCATTACACCTACCAGAAGCTGTCCGACCCGGAGGCGGGATTTGCGAACCTGCAGTCGAGCCGGGACATCATCGATTCCTACAAGGAATTCAAGGGGATGGAGATGCATCTGACGGAGTTCAACACTTCGTACACGCCTACCAACCCGTTGCATGATACGAATGAAAATGCAGCCTACCTCGCATACCAGCTGGCCCGTCTCGGGGAGACTTCCTACAGCTACTCCTACTGGACCTTCGGCGATGTGTTCGAGGAGGCCGGCGTGCCGTTCTCGTTGTTCCACGGCGGCTTCGGCCTGGTGGCCCACGGCTGCATCGCAAAGCCCACGTTCTGGACGTTTGCGTTCTTTAAGCGCCTGCAGGACGCCACGGAAGCCTGCGTTTACAAGGGAAAGAACGCCGTGATCGTGAAGAAGCCCGGCGGCGGATACCGCGGCGTGTTCTGGAACATGACCGACGAGGATACGGAGATTTCCGTGAAGCTCGCGGCCGACGCAAAGGAGTATTCCGTGCTTCGCGAGATCGTGGATCCGGTGACCTGCAACCCGAGAAAGGCATGGCACGATCTGGGCGAGCCGAAAAATCCTTCGGACGAGCAGGTCGAGTTGATCCGCCGGTTCGCGCTGCCGTTTGCGCAGAGTGAGATCGCGAAGAGAAGCCGCGGCAACATTTCTCTTACGGTTCCGGTGCGCGGACAGGGCGTTGTGTACGTCGACATCACCGAGCGTGAGTTCGAGGGAGACAGAGGATTTGACTTCGACCGCAGATTCTAGGGCGGTTCGGAAAGAGAGAGAATAACAAGGGGTGTGCAGTTACTGACGGAGGGGTTTATGAAGATTTTGGTGACCGGTTTTGAGCCGTTCGGCGGCCAGACGGTAAATTCATCCGCGAGTGCGGTGGCGCTGCTGCCGCAGACCCTCGGCGGACATACCATCGATACGTTGATACTTCCGGTGTCCTACACCAGAAGCGACAAATTGCTGTTGGAGCGGATCCGCGCGACTTCGCCGGACGCGGTTGTCTGCGTCGGGCAGAATGCAGGCAGTGCCGATGTTCGCGTCGAATCCACGGCGGGCAACTACGCCCACTCGGAGGCCGAGGACAACGACCACAACCTGTGGCTGTACCGCTCCATCGATATGAGCGGCGCACCGTCGTACCGTTCGACGCTGCCCATCGAGGCCATCGTTAGAAATCTTCATGCGGCCGGCATCCCTGCAGAGGTATCGCACTCGGCAGGCACGTTCGTGTGCAACTGCTTGATGTATCAATTGCTTCGCGCGAGCGAGGCGGATTTTCCGACGGTGCTCTGCGGATTCATTCATGTGCCGGCTCTCCCGGAGCAGTGTGCCGACCCGGAAAAGGAACCGAATATGAGCGCTTCGCAGATTGCGAAGGCGCTTGCGATTGCCATTGCCACCGTGATCGAGCCGGACGGCGACGGCGTTTTGGACGAGGCGGAGTCCGCGGCCCCGGCGGATGCGGAGACTGTTGCCGGGACAGTAGCAGAACCTGCAGCGGAGGTTGCTGCGGACACGGCTGAGACTGCTCCGGCGACGATTGAAGAGCCGGCGGCAGAAACGGTCGAGGAGCCGGCAGTCGAGCCTGCTGTGACGCCTGTTGTGACGCCGGAGGCTGCAGCGATCGAACCGGAAG
>CACZRV010000155.1 GCA_902783725.1 uncultured Lachnospiraceae bacterium
GCCGCCCGTAGTAAGTGATGTTGAAGTTTGGGTCTCGCGCAATGGGAATTTGCGAACCGTGTCAGGGCAGGAATGCAGCAGCACTAAGTAAACCCTCTCATGTGCCGTGAGGAAACCTGGATTGAGTTAACTGCTATGGTAACGTTCGGAGAGGCGTTTCGAAGCACTTCGCACGGCTTTTTAAATGTTTGGGGCAGCATTATTGCGTTACGAGGAGAGGAGCCTATCATGTTTTTGACAACGACGTCGAAGGTCAATGCGGTTAAGAAATTGATCCGTGAGAAGAAGTACGACGAAGCGGTTGAAATTGCGGAGAAGATCGATCCCGACAAGGTTGCGTCGGTTTATGACCTGTCTTCCATTGCGGAAGCATACATGAAGAAGGGCCGTCTTGAGGAGGCAAAGCATCTCTATCTCGTGATGTACGAGCGCAACAAGTCCCACAAGGTTATGACGGGCCTGATTGAGCTGAGTCTCAAATTAAAGGAGCCGAAGGATGCGGAGCGTTTCCTTCGTGAGTTCCGCCGCATGGAGCCGGACAACCCGGAGCGTCTGGTGTATCGCTACCGCGTGGACAGCATGCTCGGAAAGGATCCGGAGTACCTTGTTAAGAGCCTTGCGAAGCTCAAGAACGAGGAGTACACGGACGTCTGGGCTCTGGAGCTTGCAAAAGCGTATTACAAGTGCAACGACCGCGAAGCATGTGCGGCCGAATGCCATTCGATTATAAAGTATTTTCCGGATTCGGAGGTGGCGAGAAAGGCGAATGTCCTGCTCGGAGCCTGCGAGATTGAGGACGAGGAGCCGGTAGAGACGGCGCCCGAGGAAGATGTTGACACGACCGAGATTGCCGAGTCGCTGCTGCAGGATGTCTCCGCGATGCTGGAGGAAAATGCAGCCGCCGAAGCTGTCGCCAACGAGGTTCTCGACGAGAAGGTGATTGCGAGCCAGACGCCGGCACATCCCGTGCCGTATCTGCGTACGCTGGAGTTCCTGGTACAGTGCAGGCCGGCCGGCGAAGACCTTTCGCAGTACGGCGACCTGGAGGACGAAGAGGAGCCGGCGCTCAGCGAGGGAACGGCGGAGATGAAGGCCCTGAGCGAGGCGTTCGTGCTGCCGGAGGCGCTGAAGGGTCAGATTGACAACGTAATCTTTGAGACTGATGACGATGACGACGACATCGTGATCACCTGCGGTGAAGTCCTTGCGGAGACTGCGGAGGATGCTGCTGAGGCAGACGATGAGAACGATGCCGAGGATGATGACGACGAGGAAGAGACCGTGATCGCCGGTTACTTTGACGAGGAGCCGGAGGCGGCGGATGAGTCTGAGGACGACGAAGAGGCGGAAGCGGTTGAAGAGGCTGAAGAAACCGACGAGACTGAAGAAGCTGATGAAGCCGAAGAGGTTGTTGAGTCGGAAGACGTAGTCGACGAGGATGACTCCGAAGAGGCGGAAGACGATACGGTTGACGATGTCGTCGAAGAAGAGTCCGATGAGGCTGACGATGAGGAAGCAGAGGACGAGGTCGATGACGATGCTGAGGACGACGCGGAGGAAGAGACCGACGCTGATGAGGAGTCCGAAGCGGGCGAGTTGACCGATGAGTATTTTGAGGATGAGATCTCCGATGAGGACGAGGATGTCTCCGTCGACAACGGCGATCTGATGGACGAGACGCTCTCGAGCATGGCGGACAAGCTGGCGAGCCAGATTCTGTCGGCAACGGCGGAGGAGCAGATGCTTCGCGATGAGGCGCCTGTGGATGCGGTGGAAGAGACCGCGGAGCGGCCCGAGGATACGAAGGTTATGGAGGGACTCTCCGACCGTGCGTTCCGCGAGGCGGTTAAGGATGATGATGAGGCTATTGAAAGAGCTTTATACAGTCTGCTCGGCGACGACAGTCGCAAGTAGGCGAAGAATATATCAGGTTGGAGGACAGTCGGGCCTACGGTTCGTCTTTTGTGTATGAATCGCTATATTATCAACGGCGGGAAGGAACTGCATGGGGAAGTGACCATCGGGGGCGCGAAGAACGCGGCCCTGGGTATTATTGCCGGTGCGCTCCTGACCGACGAGACGGTTACCATCGATAATCTGCCGAACGTGAGCGACATTAATGTGCTGTTGGAGGCAATCCGCAGCATCGGTGCGACGGTGGACCGTGTCAACGATCACGAGGTGAAGATCTGCGGAGCCACGATTTCCTCGGAAGTGGTGGATTCGGAGTATATTCAGAAGATCCGTGCGTCCTACTATCTGCTGGGCGCTTTGATCGGCAAACGCGGAAGCGCGACGGTGGCGATGCCCGGCGGTTGTGAGATCGGCGCAAGACCCATCGACCAGCATTTGAAGGGCTTTCGAGCCCTCGGCGTGCGCTGCGAGGAGAAGGACGGCTGCGTTGTCGCGAAGGTGCAGAATCTTCGCGGAAGCCACATCTTCCTCGACGTTGTGAGCGTCGGTGCGACCATCAATATCATGCTGGCAGCGGTGCTGGCGAGCGGCACGACCATTTTGGAAAATGCAGCCAAGGAGCCGCACATCGTTGATGTTGCGAACTTCTTAAACAGTATGGGTGCGCGCATCAAGGGCGCCGGTACTGATATCATCCGTGTCTACGGCGTGGAGCGCCTGCACGGGACAACCTATTCGATCATTCCCGACCAGATCGAGGCCGGTACGTTTATGTGCCTTGTGGCCGCCACGAAGGGCGATGTGACGATCAAAAACGTCATCCCCAAGCACCTGGAGTCCATCACTTCGAAGCTTCAGGAAATCGGCGTTACCGTGGACGAGTCGGACGAGGAAGTGCGTGTGATCGCGGACACCGGAACCAGAGTGCATTCGACGCAGATCAAGACCCGCGTGTATCCGGGATTCCCGACGGACATGCAGCCGCAGATCACGGCGGTGCTGATGCTGGCCGAGGGCTACAGTGTCGTGAATGAGAGTATTTTCGAGAATCGTTTCCGCTATGTGGACGAGCTGCGGAAGATGGGCGCTGATATTTTCGTCAAGGCGGACCAGACGTCTGCGCGGATCCACGGCGTGCGTTCCGTGAAGGGCGCCGAGATCATTGTTCCGGATCTTCGTGCCGGAGCGGCGCTGACGATCGCTGCGCTCGCTGCACAGGGCAGAACGACGATGCACTGCGTCGATTACATCGAGCGCGGTTACGAGGATTTTGACGGCAAGCTTCGCGCGTTGGGCGCGGACATTACAAAAGTTTCGGACTAAAGGTGTTGTGGAATTGGCGGAAGGATTTTCCGCCGGGAGGTGACAGAGTTGGAAAAGCGTTTGTTTACGTCGGAGTCGGTGACGGAAGGGCATCCCGATAAGATCTGCGATCAGATTTCGGACGCGGTGCTGGATGCGCTGATCGCGCAGGACCC